>JBEQLM010000100.1:0-6031 GCA_040325975.1 Gammaproteobacteria bacterium
TTAGGATAAACCAACTAGCCTTTCATCAAATCAAAAAATTCATCGTTGGTTTTAGTCGATTGCATTTTGCTCATGAGGAATTCAATCGCACCGATCTCATCCATAGGCTGCAACAATTTGCGTAGAATCCACATTTTTTGCAATTCGTCCGGCTTGGTCAGCAATTCTTCACGACGTGTACCAGAACGATTGATATTGAAGGCAGGGAAGATACGTTTTTCTGTAATACGACGATCCAGATGAATCTCCATATTACCCGTACCTTTAAATTCTTCGTAAATGACTTCGTCCATTTTTGAACCGGTATCGACCAGTGCGGTTGCAATAATAGTGATACTGCCACCCTCTTCGATGTTACGTGCTGCACCGAAGAAACGTTTTGGACGGTGCAATGCATGTGCATCGACACCACCAGTTAGCACTTTACCGGAAGAAGGAATGACGGTGTTATAAGCACGCGCAAGACGTGTGATCGAATCAAGCAGAATAACCACGTCCTTTTTATGCTCAGCCAGACGTTTGGCTTTTTCGATAACCATTTCTGCCACCTGTACATGACGGCTGGCTGGCTCATCAAAAGTACTGGAAACAACTTCACCGCGGACACTGCGTTGCATCTCGGTGACTTCCTCAGGTCGCTCATCGATCAATAAAACAATGAGGTAACATTCAGGATGATTAGCCGCGATAGATTGAGCTATTTGGCTCATCAGCATAGTCTTACCCGCTTTAGGCGGTGATACCAGCAAGCCACGTTGGCCTTTACCAATTGGCGCGACCATATCAATGATACGTGCGGTAATATCTTCGGTACTGCCATTACCACGCTCCATGGTCATACGTTCGTTGGGGTGTAACGGCGTCAGGTTTTCAAAAGCAATTTTGCTACGAGATTGCTCGGGTGATTCAAAATTAATCTCATCAACCTTGAGCATGGCGAAATAACGCTCACCTTCTTTAGGTGGGCGAATCTTGCCAGAAATGGTATCGCCTGTACGCATGCTGAATCGGCGAATCTGGCTGGGTGAAACATAAATATCATCTGGGCCAGCTAAATACGAACTATCTGCCGCTCGCAGGAAACCAAAACCATCCTGCAAAATCTCTAATACACCATCACCAGAAATGTCTTCACCTTTTTTAGCGTGGCCTTTAAGTATGGCAAAAATAATCTCCTGTTTTTTAGATCGCGCGACATTTTCCAGTTTCATGGATGCGGCAAGGTCGAGAAGTTCCTGAACAGGCTTTAGTTTGAGTTCTGTAAGATTCATAGGGGATTTTTTGAATAGGTTAAGTTAATTTTTGGGTTTTGAGGTTTGAGTTTTGAGTTTTTTCAGCAAGCCGAAAAGGCCTTGCTTTGGCCGCAAGATTTACGGCATGGGTATGCGCTTGCCAGGCAAGCCGAATTTTTAGTTAATGGTTGTTTAAGGTTTTTTCTTGTACGCCCTAACAAAGACTAGGAATTACTATCAATAAATGCGGTTAATTGTGATTTTGATAATGCGCCAACTTTAGTCGCTTCAACTTCACCATTTTTAAATAACATTAATGTTGGAATACCACGAATACCAAATTTAGGTGGTGTATTCGGATTCTCATCGATATTAAGTTTTGCAATTTTAATTTTGTCTGTGTAATCGCCAACAATTTCTTCAAGGATAGGGGCAATCATCTTGCAAGGTCCACACCACTCTGCCCAGTAATCAACCAATACAGGTATATCCGAATTTAAAACTTCTTGCTCAAATGAATCATCGGTAACATAAAGAATTTGATTGCTCACTAAAGGAACTCCTCAGGAATAAAATTTTGCTATTAATGGTTTTTCTGTTCTAGATAGTACGAGAGAAATTGTCGTCGAATTGAAACTGGTAAGCTTCGTGGACATGTATTTGCGTACTATCTTAGACTATTTTCTGGATTTGTACACCCCTTTTCTGTATGTGATTCCGATTTAGGTTAAGCTACGCGAATGACCGATACTAATATTACAGAGACACGTTTTGACCAGTTCGATTTAGATGCACGCATTATTCATGGTTTAAACGATATCGGCTTCCAATTTTGCACACCTATTCAAGCCGAAAGCATTCCCATTGCGATTACTGGCCAGGATGTTGCCGGCGAAGCTCAAACAGGAACCGGTAAAACGGCCGCTTTTATGGTGGCCTGTTACGACTATTTGTTAAAAAATCCTGCTCGCGATGATAAAAGGGCTAACCAGCCCCGAGCCTTAATTCTGGCACCGACACGCGAACTCGCTATCCAGATTCATAAGGATGCAGTAAGCATAGGCCGACATACCGGTCTTAAACTGGGGCTTGCTTATGGCGGCACCGGCTACGAAGAACAACGCAACCAAATAACAGACGGTGTTGATATTCTTATCGGCACACCGGGCAGAATCATCGACTATTTCAAACAGCATGTTTTTGATCTAAAAGCTTGCCAATGTGTCGTTCTGGACGAAGCCGACCGCATGTTTGACCTCGGCTTTATCGCTGATATTCGTTATTTATTGAATCGCTGCCCTGCACCTGATAAACGTCTGAGCCTGCTATTTTCCGCAACACTGTCACACAGAATCGGTGAGCTTGCCTATGACCACATGAAAGACCCTGTGGAAGTTCGTATTAAGGCAAACACCAAGACTGCCGACAAGGTCAAACAAACCGTTTATTACCCCGCCAATGATGAAAAAATCCCTCTATTACTGGGGTTAATGAAATCACTTGAAACCAAACGTAGTATCGTTTTCATCAATACCAAACGGGTTGCTGAAAATGTGGATGCATGGCTGGAAGGTAATGGCATTAAATCGGCGCTGCTTTCCGGTGATGTGCCACAGAAAAAGCGCCAGACGCTACTGAAGAAATTTGAAGATGGTGAATTTGATGTCATGGTCGCCACCGATGTTGCTGCCCGTGGCCTTCATGTTCCAGAAATCAGTCACGTTTTTAATTATGATTTACCACAGTCAGGTGAAGATTATGTTCACCGTGTAGGACGTACTGCGCGTGCCGGTGCTAGTGGTGCCGCCATCAGTTTTGCCTGTGAAGATTATGCGCACTATCTGATGGATATCGAAGAGTACATTGGTCATCGTGTCAATAACGAGCCAGTAACTGCCGAGCTATTGACCACACCGCTGCCACGTGCAAAACGTGAACGAAAACCTAGACCGGGCGGCCATCACAACAATCGCAATCAGGGTAATAGAGGCAGAAGTCAGAACAGGCGTTGAATAAAATAAGTTGGCAGTAAAAGCTTAAAACTGATGACTGATGACTATTTTTCCAGCTCTTCAAAAGCAAGTCTGGCTACTTCCAAAGCTTTTTCAACATCACTAGCCAACACATTAAAGTGCCCCATTTTTCGTCCTGGGCGCGCTTCTTTTTTTCCATACAGGTGCAGCTTAATTTCAGGATGAGCCAACAGGCTTGCCCAGTCCGGTTCCCATAAATCACCCAGCATGTTCACCATCACCACAGGCGATGTTAAGCGTGTATTGCCAGGCGTCAAACCACACATCATTCTTGCCTGCTGCTCAAATTGCGATGTTACACAGGCGTCCTTGGTGTAATGACCACTATTATGTGGACGCGGCGCCATCTCATTGAAGATTAATTCACCATCACCAGAAATAAAAAATTCAACGGCAAGAATGCCAACATAGTCCATCGACTCAGCTAGAGCCAACGCCTGTTGCCGTGCTTTATCTGCCAGCGAGTCCTCAATACGTGCAGGCACGGCACTGATATGCAAGATGCCGTCACGATGCTGATTTTCAGCAATCGGATAACTCACCGCCTCACCCTGCGCGTTTCGCGCCACAATCACTGAGACTTCCAATGCCAGATCTATTTTCTTTTCTAACACGCAGGCGACTTTGCTCATTGACGCATAGGCAGAGATCAATTCTTCTGTACTATTAATCACCGCTTGCCCTTTGCCGTCATAACCCAGTGTTGCACTTTTTAATATCGCCGGAACACCAATAGACTCTATGGCTTTTTCAATATCCGCAACAGACTCAATAAAACAATACGGCGCCGGATTCAAACCCGCCTTTAAAGCATATTGTTTTTCATGATGACGATTTTGTGCAATTTCTAGGGCATCAGCTGAAGGCGAAACCTGGGTGTTTTTTGCCAGATAGCGCAAACTTTCGGCGGGCACATTCTCAAATTCGGTAGTGACGGCATCACAGCGTGAAGCCAGTATATCCAAAGCGGACTCATCTAAGTAATCAGCTTTAATATGCTCATCAGCAATACGACCTGCAGGACTGCCTTCGTCAGGATCGAGCACGACCACGTGATAGCCTAGCGTACGTGCGGCGACACAAAACATGCGGCCTAACTGGCCACCACCCAAAACGCCCAGTGTTGCTCCGGGAAGTATCTGCTTTGTCATATCGCTAGTTGATCTATAGAACGTTAAGAATTGTTTTTCGGTGGCAGAGACATATCCAGCACAGCATCTTCCTGAATCGCGCGGAAAGCATCAAGCTTATCAGCCAACGCCTTATCGGTAATAGCTAACAAAGAAATTGCATATAAAGCCGCGTTCGCCGCACCGGCTTCACCAATGGCAAAGGTCGCTACTGGAATTCCTTTCGGCATTTGCACGATAGACAATAAAGAATCCATACCCTTCAGATATTTTGAAGGTACGGGCACACCCAGAACAGGCACGGTTGACTTAGCCGCCAGCATGCCGGGTAAATGCGCAGCTCCACCGGCACCGGCTATAATGCAGGCCAGCCCATTATCACGGGCGCTCGCCGCGTAATCAAACAGTAAATCGGGTGTTCTGTGTGCAGAAACCACGCGTGCCTCATAAGGTACACCGAAGGCCTCAAGCTGCTGCACAGCATGCTCCATCACCGGCCAGTCGCTCTGACTGCCCATCACCACACCAACTTTAAGTGTTGTCATATTTTACCGCCCCGTAGTATCGAGGAAAAAACCGAGTATTTTATACGAAATTGGAATGTTTTACGAAGATCACAAACGTGCCAAATTAATAACAGGGATATCGACGCTAGAAACCGCCTAATCCATGCCTCTGATTTTTCCAGTCGTCAAATAATGAAATAGACTGCTCGCAACCGCAAGGTCACCACTATTCACAATCACATCATTTTCACCCAAATCGATGCCCATACCAAAATTGACAGCGACCTCTTCGATTTTGATATTCATCCCCATATCATCGGCATTATTTAGTTGATCTATTTTAGACATCACGAAAGAATAACCTTCATCAGGAAAAATGCCATCACACACATTACGCATACATGAATCCATTTCTTTCTCTTCCAAAGAGAAACCAACAAATGAGGCCTGCACATAGCCAAACAAATAACCCGCTGTCACAGCATCATCCATACGCTTAAACACCGCCTTCCAGTTTTCCTGACTCGACTCATCTGCCGCCGATTTGATTTGCTTATGCAAAGCAGAACCGACACGAATAGTGGTCTCTTCAAGTAGCTTGTTGTTGTTTTTCTTAAATAATCCCAACGTACATCCTTAAAGCACCTTAAATACAAAAAAAAATAAGTTAATTAACAGGACTAGATTATAGGAGATCATCTCAATACAACAGAATAATTGGATGAAACAAACTTTAGAAAATGGATTATTTAAAAATATGGTGGTTATGGGTGGACTTGAACCACCGACCCCGGCATTATGAATGCCGTGCTCTAACCAACTGAGCTACATAACCATGTTTTGAAGGCCGCAGATTTTGGACTTTTGCAGCTACCGTGTCAATAAAAACCAGCGTTCAAATGCAATTAAACATCAAACATTAAACCTGAAATGCATGACATCGCCATCCTTAACGATATAGTCCTTGCCTTCGACTCGTAATTTACCTGCTTCCTTCGAACCCTGCTCACCATTATTATCAATAAAATCCTGATAACTGATGGTTTCTGCTTTAATAAAACCGCGTTCGAAATCGGTATGAATAACAGCGGCAGCCTTGGGAGCCGTCGCGCCGACAGCCACAGTCCAGG
>JBEQLM010000101.1:0-5983 GCA_040325975.1 Gammaproteobacteria bacterium
TAAAGATAGATAGAAGTTTTGTTAGTGACATTGCCATCGAGAAGAACGGTGATGACATGATTAATTCAATTATCGCATTGGGGCACTGTATGGGCTTTCAGGTGCTTGCTGAGGGTGTTGAGACAGAAGATCAGCTGAATTATCTGAAGGAGCATGGCTGTGATGAGGTTCAGGGTTATTTTTATAGTCGACCGATTCCTGCTGATGAACTGGAGAAACTATGCAAAAATCGAGACTCCATGATTAGTGATACTGATATTTAACCTTAGTATGGTCAATTATGCTGAAGAGAGACTATGAATAGTGATTAAAGTAATATGATATGAGCCTGTTTTATGGGCTGTGATGGCAAAATATGTTTATTTTTCGTACTTTTGCGATTGAATGTTTAGATTGAAGTTAATTCTTGTTTTTATTATTATGGCCCTGTAAGGTGTAGGTGTATTTATCTTTCTCTGTTTTTTAATAATAAGGAGTATCAGATGATAAAGCTCTACACTAGATTCACCTCTAACGCCTTCCTTTTTGTCTCCATAATTGCTTTAAGTCTTTCTACTTTATTAGCTAGCAATCTAGCCAATGCTGTACCGGCTTTTGCCAGGCAAACAGATATGCCGTGCGTTAGCTGTCACTATCAAAGTTTTCCTGCTTTAAATACTTTTGGGCGTATCTTTAGGGCTAATGGCTATATTATGACGGGCTCGCAGAAGAAAATAGAAGGTGATGATGTTTCACTGCCATCTACCCTGAATGCTTCGATTATTACCAAAATACGCTATCAGTACAAAGGCGATGATAACCGCGGTGAAGTCCAGTGGCCGGATGAAGCGGCAATATTAGTCGGCGGACGACTTTCTGAAGATACAGGCTTCTTGATGGAGTTAGGTATGGGGCCGCAGGGTGCTGATACAGGTACTGGTGCTGTCTCTTGCGTGGATGGTGCGGGGCTTCCAGCTCTGATTACAGATCCTGGTGCAATTTGTTCTGCTGATACAGGCACAGGTGATGCCGATGGAAACTTCCTGTCGACCAAATTCCATTTCAACGTGACTGATAGCCTTGCTGTTATTCCCTTTTCAACAGACGGTCTGGGTGTGGGTTATGGTTTTGAGCTGCTGAATACGGGTGTGCAACGTTCACAGCGTCCTATTGAGAACCGCAAAGGTTTTGGTGCTGCTCAGATGTTAGGTACTGCTTCGGGTGGAGCCACCGGTATTGCCCTTGCTTATCATACGGCTGATCTGTTTGTGAACTATTCACATTGGGTTCCAAACTGGGGGAACATAAATGTGAACGTTCTCGGTGGCATGGCTCATTATCTGCGGGCCGCCTATATGCCTAATATCGGTGGTTGGGACACCGGTATTGGTTTCTCTGTGATGTCCGGTACTATCGATACCGGTGCAGTAGATCCAGCAACGGTAATTATGGTTGATAGCTGGGGAATTGATGCGCAGGCTCAAGGTGCAGTGGGTGATATGCCGCTGGGTATTTATTTGAGTTACGGTGTTGCACCGAAGAGCACTGGCGCTGGAGAAAATGAAAATTTCTACAATACCAGCCTTACTGATGATAATACCGCGATGGGCTTGTTGGCTAAACTGGGTGTGATTCCGGGTAAAACTCAGGTTTATCTGGCGTATGGATCGCTGGAGCAGGGCGGGGTTTCTGTAACCGATACAACCATTGGCATTCAGCAGATGTTGGCTCAAAATATTAAGTTGGAACTGTATCACGTGGGTTCAGATAGTGTTGCTACGGGCAAAGACTACACCATGCTGATGTTCTTTGCCGGCTTCTAATTAGCCTGTAAAAATGATTAAAAAATTATGTGATAAAGCATTGTCCAAAATATAAACAATCTGTCGCATTAACTAACTGGAGCAAAGTTATGAAACAATCTTCACTGTATAAGTTTATTATTGTTACCTTATTTGGCTTATTGTGTTCATCAAATGTAATGGCTGATTTCTCAAAGAGTTTTGAGGGTTATGAAGTATTTAACAAATACTGTTTTATTTGTCATGGCGAGAAAGGTAAAGGCGATGGACCTCTGGCCAAAAAGATCGGAACGCCACCGGCTAATTTAACCGACAATAACAGGCTGGCTAAGAGAACTGATAAAGAGCTGATTCGTATCGTCGAAGGTACTTCACCACACGGTACAGTCGCAGCTGATATGCCCCCCTGGCGCATTGCAATTTCCCGCTCTCAGGTCCAATCATTGGTTTCATATATTCGTTATTTACATAGAGGTAAAAATGCCTTGCCGGGCAATCCGGGTTCAGGCAAAAAAGTGTACGACAATTATTGTATACAATGCCATGGATCATATGGAGAAGGTGATGGCGTCCTGACAAGAGTTTTCCCTATGAAACCTGCAGACCATACCAATGCTGAGCGTATGGATAAAATCACTAATAAAAAATTAAGATCAATTATTGCTAATGGTGGCGCAGGTTCCAGCTTGATGCCGGGCTGGAAAAAAACTCTAAATAAAGACGAAATAGATGACGTGATTAGTTATATACGTTTAATCGCAGCACATTAAACAGGTCATAGGGTCTATTGTTTAAGCAATAAGTGGCCATGAATTTTAGTGAAAGTTAACGTACTAGAATTCATGGCCATATATTTTTAATTAACTAAAAATTAATTAAGTGCCTCCTGCATTCAGCAGGTGAGCTTCTGAAATTCCTGGTAGTGTTCATGTTTTTCAATTAGAAATACTGGAAGTATATTGTTAAGACCATATGCTCATGTCAGTGTATTTCGACATAATTCATCAGATTTAAATATGGTTGCTATCTGCATGAACAAGCTATAATTGGCTGCTATTCATTTGTATTTTAATTAAGAGAACAATACTATGGGCAGAGAAATTATATCAAGCAGTAATGCGCCAAAGGCAATAGGTACTTATTCGCAGGCAGTTAAGATTGGCTCTACTGTGTATTTATCAGGACAGATTCCATTAGTACCAGAAACTATGGAAATGGTTGAAGGGAATATTGAGCTACAGATTCGTCGAGTATTTGATAATTTACTGGCAGTTGCCAAAGCCGCGGGTGGTGATTTATCAGATATCGCCAAACTTAATATATTTCTAACCGACCTTGGTAATTTTTCGATCGTGAATGAAGTGATGGCTGAGTATTTCACCGAACCCTATCCAGCACGAGCGGCAATTGGTGTTGCGGCATTACCCAGAGATGCCGGTGTTGAGATGGACGGAGTAATGGAACTGCTTGATTAGCTTGTTTAATATTTCTTTGCCATTAAAAATAATGCACAACATTCTATAACGTCATGATTCAGAATGAAGATTTTGAATATCAGTCGGTGCAGACACTGAAAGGTGTTGGCCCGGCCGTGGCAGCCAGGCTTGAGAAATTAGGCATTTACACAATTCAGGATGTGCTTTTCCATTTGCCGTTGAGGTATGAGGATCGCACCAGAGTTGTTCCAATCGGTGCCTTGCAGGCAGGTCAGCAAGTGGTTGTAGAAGGTGTTATCGAGCATAGTGAAGTTCGCTTTAGCCGTAAGGGAAAGGGCTGGGGAAAAAGTAAGGCTGGCAGTGGCCGCTCTCTACTTTGTTATTTATCCGATGGTACGGGTGGTATCGTTTTACGATTCTTTTATTTCAATGCCAGTCAGCAGGCAAACCTTGCAGCAGGTAAGCGAGTTCGTTGCTTTGGTGAAATTCGGCATGGCGCAAACAGTCTTGAAATTACGCATCCAGAATGTCAGCAGTTAGCTGAAAATGAATCCAGGCCGGTAAAGGATGCATTGACACCTGTGTACCCCAAAACCGATGGCGTGCATCAAACGCTTTTAAGAAATTTAGCTGAGCAAGTCCTGGTCAGGCTGAATGACAATACCGTTCCTGAATGGTTACCAGAGACGCTACTTAAGGCAAAAGACTTCCCCGTGTTATCTAATGCGTTAAGGCTGGTTCATCAGCCTGATGCTGATATATCCTTAGAAAGCATTGAAGCCGTTAGACATCCTGCACAAAAACGCCTGATTTTTGAGGAGCTAGTGGCGTATCGTTTGAGCATGATGCAGTTCAGAGAAAAAGTAAAAAAACATCAGGCAAGATCAAATAACATAAAAGATAAGGATCTAAATGGTTTTATTAAATCATTGGGCTTTGAATTAACTGCTGCGCAAAAAAAAGTTATACAGGAAATAATTTTCGATTTAAAAAACAATGTGCCGATGATGCGATTGTTGCAGGGTGATGTTGGCTCAGGAAAGACGGCAGTTTCAGCATGTGCAGCGTTAGCTGTAGTGAAAAATTTGAGACAGGTTGCGGTCATGGCGCCAACAGAAATTTTAGCTGGTCAATTATATGAGAATTTTGAGCATTGGTTTGATGGTGATTGTCTATTGTTGACAGGAAAAGATAAGGGCGCGACAAGAGAGAAAAAATTAAATAATATAAAGAAAGGGAAAGTCAATATTGTCGTCGGTACGCATGCGCTTTTTCAGAAAGATGTTGAATTTAATAACTTATCATTGGTTATTGTTGATGAGCAGCATCGTTTTGGTGTGCATCAACGTTTATCATTACGTGAGAAAGGCTCGCAGAGCGACGTAGTGCCGCATCAGTTAATCATGACAGCGACGCCTATTCCGCGTAGTCTGGCGATGACGGCTTATGCTGATCTTGATTATTCAGTGATTGATGAGATGCCCGTTGGCCGAAAGAAAGTTGCAACAGTTGTTATTTCGGATCAACGCAGAAATGAAGTCGTTGAACGTGTGGCTGAGGCATGTAGAAATGGTGAGCAAGCCTATTGGGTTTGTACTCTGGTGGAAGAGTCTGAGATTTTGCAATGTCAGGCCGCTGAAGAAACGGCCTCCCAGTTGAAGCAGGAATTTCAGGATCTAAATATAGGTCTGGTGCATGGAAGGATGAAGCAGGATGAAAAGGATGCTGTTATGGCCAAATTTAAAGCGGGAAAAATAAATTTACTGGTTGCTACTACGGTTATAGAGGTGGGTGTGGATGTACCGAATGCTTCACTGATGGTTGTAGTAAATGCCGAGCGTCTGGGATTATCGCAACTGCATCAATTACGTGGCCGTGTTGGACGTGGTGAAAAACAAAGCGCCTGTGTCTTGATCTATCAGTCACCGCTATCAGATCGTGCAAAGCAGCGCCTGACAATATTGCGTGAAAATGCGAGTGGATTTGTTATTGCGCAAAAAGATCTGGAAATGAGAGGAGCCGGTGAGGTTTTGGGTACACGGCAGACCGGAGTAGTAGGCATGAGAATATCTGATGTAGTTCGAGATGAGTATATGTTGGAAGATGTTAAAAAGGTTGCAAAACAAATTCAGCTGAACTGGCCAGAAAGGATCAAACCTTTGGTGAAAAGATGGTTAGGACGATCAGAGCAATATGGTTCAGTGTGATCATTAATGTATGCGTGTATATAGTTGTGTCTAATAACAAATGACCCGGTGACCGATGTTTAAATCTTTAATAAAAAAATTTAAGTTAGAGACGAAAGATGATGTCGATATTTATACTGATAGGATTCATCAAGCTCAAGTTACTAGATTAATTGAAAGCTCAGGTTTTAATAATTTAGTTAGTATGTTTATGGCTGTAATTTGGGTCGCTTTAGTATGGGGCGATTTGCCGTCACTTGTTTTAAGTGTATGGCTATCCATGATGATTTTTTTATCTTCTTGCAGCGCAATAGTTCAGTATTTTGGCTTGTATAAAAGGGATGATTTGTTTTACTCCTCAGACGTGGCCAAACGATGGTATTTGCTAGCAGTAATATTTGTTGCCATGGGCTGGGGTGTCGCATCAACCCTGATGTTTCCTCATGAGCAGATCGGTCAAATCATTCTGGCATTTATTTTAGTTGGTGTTTCAGCCAGTGGCATCAGCTATTCAAATGTGGTTTGGGTTTACTCAGCTTATGTTGGTTTTATTCTTGTTCCATTGGCGGTGCGACTTTTC
>JBEQLM010000102.1:0-5871 GCA_040325975.1 Gammaproteobacteria bacterium
TGAAAAAGCCGCTGATATCTTTCTTGAGATGGCGAGCATTTCAAAAGGCCGGTTGTCAGATATTTCTGGCATGAGCCATGAACTGATCGAAAAAAATCGCGGCGTGCAATGGCCTTACACTGACAAGCAATTAGCTAATAATGAAACGCCTCCGCAAGGTGGTAAACGCCTTTATACCGAAGCAACTACTTTTCGTTATGCAGATGGCAAAGCCAAACTCATTCCTTTGCCTTTTATCGATAACAATGAAGTTCCAGACGAAAAATTCCCCATCTGGCTCAACACCGGTCGTCTGGTAGAGCATTGGCACGGTCGTACAAAAACTGGAAAGATTGGTAACAACAATAAATATAGTCCGATACCTTTCATTGAAATAAATCCTGACCTCGCGACAGAATTAGATATTCAACGTGGTGAGTATGTGCGACTGGTTTCACGTCGCTCCGATGCGGTAGTTATGGCTACGCCAACTCAGCGTGTACCTAAGAATATGGTGTTCCTGCCGTTTCATTTTCATGACTGCGCTAATCGTTTGACACTTGGTTTGCTTGATCCGCATTCTCGCCAGCCTGCTTTTAAACAATCGGCTGTCCGCATTGAAAAGCTGGATGACCAGCAAGCGGCAGCAAAACTTAGCATGGAAATGCGTGCATTCTAAATAAGGCTGATTATCCTGTGTTTAAAAAAAGAGAAAACGAACCTGCTTACGCATTACTGAATGATGTTAGCTGTCAAACGCTAAATTGTTACGGTCATCCTATCGAGACCGTGCAGGCAGACGATGTTAGACGTGATCAATCATTGAATATAAATGACGATGCTGGCATTGGTGAAAATTCTAATCGTTATAAGCAACATGGATTTTATTTCAATGCGGATAACTGTATTGCCTGCCACGCCTGTGAAGCGGCCTGTAGTGAAAAGAACGATAACCCTGCTCATATTTCATTTCGTTCCGTTGGCTTTGTCGAAGGTGGTACTTACCCTGCGTATCAACGAATTAATATTTCCATGGCATGCAATCATTGTGATGACCCCGTGTGTTTGAAAGGTTGTCCGACACGTGCTTATACCAAGTTCGCCGAATACGGTGCGGTGTTGCAGGATCCTGATATTTGTTTTGGTTGTGGTTACTGCACATGGGTTTGCCCTTATAACGCGCCGCAACTTGATCCAGTAAAAGGTCAGGTCAGTAAGTGCAATATGTGCGTCGATCGACTTGAAGTTGGTCTGAAGCCGGCCTGTGTTTCAGCCTGTTTAGGTAATGCACTGGATTTTGGCGTGATTGAAAATATTCCTGAAAACCGTACTCAGGCAAAGACAGAGATTCCCGGTTTTCCACGAACAGATATAACTCATCCAAACATCCGTTTTCAGCAGACACGTACTCCGCAACGCGATATGAATCGTGTTGACCAAAACCCGGTTAAATATCACCGCGAAGAAAATTCTGAAAGTTTCAAACCAGTTGCAGATGTGAAACAGGGTGTTAAACGAGAATGGAACTGGGTCAGGTTATTAGGCTCACACGAAAATGCACATATTGCTTTTACTCTGAGTGCGCAGACCGTGATGGTGGCTTTTTTGATATTGCTTTCCGGTTACTGGTTTGCACCTGTTACGAGTTTTCAATCGAGCAATGCTATGTTGCCTGGTCTGTTTGTAATGTTTGTGCTGATTAGTTTTGGATTGTTCAAGTTAAATATGCACCTGGGCAAACCGCACCGTTTTTATCGTGGTTTTTATAATCTGAGGCATTCACCGGTCAGCCGAGAAATAGCCGGTGTCTCTGCTTTTTATACCGGTCTGATGGGTTATAGTTTTTGTGCAATGTTTGATAATAGTTACATGCAATTACTGCAGATGATATTTGCAGGAATCGGGGTGCTGGGTGCTGGTTTCGGTGGATATTTCATGTACAAGTTATACTGTATTGAAGCGAGGCCATTCTGGAATCACTGGTATACGGCGGCAAGTTTTTGTGCGACGGGTCTGGTGCTAGGTTCACTACTGTTAGCAGTTACGGCATTAGTATTTTCAGCTATGACGGTTGATTTAGGCAAAGTCTTGTTGAGCTTGATTAGTCTCGGTTTAGTACTTGAACTTGCCGGGCTGATTGCTCATGCAAGAAGTTTGCAGTCGAGCAGTAGCGAAGGTGCAGCATCTTTTTATCTGCAAACCACCCGATACGGTAACGCATACTGGTTGCGTAATGGCGTGCTGGTGCTGGCTTTGTTGCTGGTGATTTATATGTTGTTTAGCAGCAATCATACGGTGTTTGCTTATAGCGTATTAAGTGTTATCGCACTCGGGAGTCATATCATCAGTCGTGCATTATTTTATGTTGTAGTGATACCTACCACTATGCCCGGTGCATTCTTCTGGAAAAATCAGGGCTTCGTTGAACATGCCAGGGAAGTAGGTCTGGCCGATATGCCGCAGATGGGAGTGGCATATGAAAGACATCATGCTTTTAACATTGGTGAGTTAATCGACACAATAAAAACGACAACGATGAAGCAGAAATTTTCGCAGTTTCGCAGTATCTTTACCGGTTAAGATAAGAACTGTTTAAGCAAGAGAGCTATTAGAATTATATTGAAGGATATATTTTATCGTGAGAATCTAATGTTATGGTTTTGCGCGTTCGATCAAACATTCGTATGAACCGGTCGCAAATTCACGGCATACCAGTGGACGCTTCTGGTAAATCATACAATCCATGTTATTTCTATTAAGGGCAGCGCACCAGCCATCATCCAGTCGCAGCATGGTTCTTCCGCCCCACTCATCGGTGGCGATAAAATGTTCAGGCACACCCGTTTCAGTAAGTAAGAAGACTTCAAGACGGCAGCAGCTCGCCTGGCAGGTTGAACAGGTCACTTCGGTCAAATCAGCTTGTGTCATACTGGTCTCTTGTCAGTCAAAATCATTAATTTGCGCACCAATATGGAGCGCATGCGCACCAGTAAGGTGCGTTGTTAACAGGTCTTGCGTAACCGTAAAAAGTTAAAACGAGTGCTTTATGTCGAATAGTGGCTGTTTTGATGCATTTTCTAAGCAGTTTCAGCCTGTTTGCTATAAAAATAGCCACAAAAAAACTGGTTCGATTTTTGCATTGATCCGTTATGACATATAATCACGCTATCATGAGTCAACGTATTATTAGATATAACGTTTGAGAAACAAAGCGATTTTCCGGTAACGGCAGCTTATCATTGATAGTTTTTTGTTAGACAAATAACCCTGATAACATATTTTAATTTAGCAATACAATTTTGAGGAAAACGTAATGAGTGGAAATGAATCTCGCGTCCAGGCAATTTATCAAATCACCAATCGCGAACCAACACCTGTAGAAACACCCGAGCCACTGTCAAAGATTTGGGCCTGTGATGTCTTTAATCTGGCAAAAATGGAAGAGTCACTATCCAAGAATGCCTTTAAAGCAATAAAAAATACAGTGCAAACAGGTGCGCCACTTGATCCTGCTACCGCTGATATCGTTGCCGCAGCGATGAAAGAATGGGCCATGTCAAAAGGCGTAAAGTTCTTCTCACACATTTTCTACCCGATGACCAATATCACGGCTGAAAAGCACGATGGTTTTATCGTTACCAATTCTGATGGTGCTGCGATTACTGAATTCACCGGCAGCCTGCTGATTAAAGGCGAGCCAGATGGCTCATCATTCCCTAATGGCAGCATCCGTATGACTAACGCTGCGCGTGGTTACACCGCGTGGGATCCAACCAGCCCTGTTTACATCATGCACACCGATAATGGTTCAACGCTGATGATTCCCTGTGTGTTTATGTCATGGACGGGCGAAGCGCTTGATAAAAAGATTCCATTATTGCGCTCTAATGAGGCCATGAATGCTGCGGGTCAGAGAGTGCTTTCTTTAATGGGTGAAACCGACATCGCACCTTTGAACTCCAGTTGTGGTGCAGAGCAGGAATACTTCCTTGTGGATGCCAACTTTGCCAACAGCCGCCCAGACCTGTTATTGGCTGGTCGTACTTTGTTTGGTGCGCAACCTGCAAAAGGCCAGCAGTTTGATGATCATTACTTCGGTGCTATTCCTGCGCGTGTTCAGATTTACATGCAGGATCTTGAAGATCAGTTGTACCGTCTAGGCATTCCAGCTAAAACTCACCACAACGAAGTGGCACCAGGCCAGTTTGAAATTGCGCCTTACTTCGAGGCTGCCAATGTAGCCGCAGATCATCAACAGATGATGATGACTTTACTGAAAAGCACAGCTAAGAAACACGGTTTCGTCTGTCTGTTACATGAAAAACCATTTGCAGGTATCAACGGCTCGGGCAAACACGTTAACTGGTCTGTTGGTAATGCAACACAGGGTAATTTGCTTGACCCAGGCAACACACCGCATGACAACCTGAACTTCCTGTTATTCTGCGGCGCGGTTATTCGTGGCGTTCATTTGCACGGTCCCTTGTTGCGTGCGGTGATTGCATCAGCATCAAATGATCACCGTCTGGGTGCTAACGAAGCGCCTCCAGCGATCCTTTCAGTTTATCTGGGTGATCAGCTGGAAAAAGTATTCCAGAACATCAAAGATGGCAAGCTTGCTACCAGTAAAGCGGGTGGTTTGATGAAACTGGGTCTTTCTCAGATTCTTCATTTTGAACGTGATCCTGGTGATCGTAACCGTACTTCTCCTTTTGCCTTCACCGGTAATCGTTTTGAATTCCGTGCAGTAGGTTCATCACAGTCAGTATCTGGTCCATTAGTGGCGATGAATACTATGTTGGCCGATTCGCTTAACTGGATTGCTGACAAACTGGAAGCCAAATTGAAGAAAAAAGGCGCGGATCAGGCTGAAGCCGTATTCGCTATACTTAAGGAGCTGATGGGTGAGCATGGTAATGCCGTATTTGGTGGCGATGGTTATTCAGCAGAATGGCATAAAGCCGCAGTTGAAGAGCGTGGTCTGAAAAACATTCCAACAACCGCAGATGCGCTACCAGCGTTACAGGAAAAATCGGTCAAGGCACTGTTCAAAAGTACCGGTGTGTTATCACCGGTTGAACTGGCAAGCAGATATGAAGTTTATGCAGAGCAATACATTCTTTCTATCGAAGTAGAAGCCAAGCTGGTAGTCGATATGGCTAAAACAACGATATACCCTGCTGCTGTTCAATACCTCTTTGAGCTATCAAGCACAAATTCAAGCATGATAGAAATGGGTATTGAGATGGATGCTTCAGTAGCGAAAACTGTTGCAGCAGAAGCCAATGCAATGATGGCCGCGGTTAATAAACTGAGCGCAGCTATGGAGAAAGAGAATTTCTCAAACACAGAAAAACATATGCAATACTGTGCTAACGAAATTCGTAGTTTGATGGATGAAGTGCGCGCACATGCTGACGTACTGGAAACAGAAGTCGCTGATGAGTTATGGCCTTTGCCTAAGTACCGTGAAATGCTGTTTATTAAATAAACTTAATCGTTGATTTAAAACAGATAAAAAGGCCGCTAAAAAAGCGGCCTTTTTTAATGCTGTTAAATATAAATAATGAAATTGCTACGGCGCTCAAAGAAATAGAAAAAAAGAGGATGTTTTCCATAATAATAGATTTGAGTTATTCATATATAATCAACCGAAAGCATAAGGAGTTAAAAAATGTCCGTTATAAAAATTGGCGTAGTAACCGCATCTGATCGTGCCAGTGCAGGTATTTATGAAGATCTGTCTGGAAAGGCGATTATTGATACATTAAAAGACTATCTAACATCCGAATGGGAACCAGTGTATAGAGTGATCCCCGATGACCAGCACGTGGTTGAGGAAACATTAATAGCGCTGGCTGATAAGGAGCAGTGCTGCTTAATAGTTACCAC
>JBEQLM010000103.1:0-5837 GCA_040325975.1 Gammaproteobacteria bacterium
TAAAATCACTTCCTGCTATTGACAAGAAAGCGTATATTTCCGACATGCTCCTTTTTCCCGCTGAACTATGTCGTCACTACCCACTGAACTAACCGAAATCCTTCCGCATGAATTGCAGGAGTCCGTTAGCCTGTATTGGCAGGACTGGTGCAAGTCGTGTGAAACTCAGGATTTATCAAACGATTCTCCTATCGCATTATCACGAGTAGGACGCATCTGGGCATGCAGTGAATTTGTTGCGCGTTTGTGTACGCGTAAACCTTACTTACTGAAATCTCTGTTGGATCAGGGGCTGGCATCTGATCTGGATTTGTCTGACTACAAAGCGCGTATCAAAGATACTATCGCCGAAGCTACAGATAGTGACGAGGCGGTGATGGAAGCGTTACGCCTGCAGCGACAAAAAGAAATGTTACGTATCGCCTGGCGTGATCTGGACGATATCGCCCCGCTAGAGCAGATATTGGCCGAGCTTAGTGATTTTGCTGAGGCAATGGTTTCGGTGACGTTGGATTATCTGCACGGTAAGGCCGTCGCGGTCATGGGTACGCCGATGAGTGAGGCTGGTGAGCCTCAATTCATGTTGGTGCTGGGCATGGGCAAGCTGGGTGGGCGTGAGCTGAATTTCTCTTCTGATATTGATCTGATCTTTATGTACCCGGAAGAGGGTGAGACGCAGGGCGGGCGTCGTTTATCCAATCATGAATTTTTCCTCCGTCTTGGCAGAAATCTGGTTAAATTTTTGAATGAAACCACCAAAGATGGCTTTGTTTTCAGAGTGGATACACGTTTGCGGCCTTATGGTGAAAGTGGGCCGCTGGTGATGGGCTTCGGTGCAGTCGAGCAATATTATCAATCTCAGGGGCGTGACTGGGAACGCTACGCCATGATCAAGGCCAGGGCGCTGGCGGGTAATCCAGTGGATATTGAGTATCTTGAATCCATGCTGCGACCGTTTATTTTCAGGCGTTATCTGGATTTCTCTGCTTTTGAATCAATCCGTGAAATGAAGGCCATGATCGAGGCCGAAGTGCACCGCAAAGGTATTCAGGATAACGTCAAACTCGGCCGCGGCGGCATTCGTGAGATCGAATTTATCGGTCAGACTTTTCAGTTGCTGCGCGGTGGACATGATGCTGCTCTGCAAATACGCGGCATTATGGATGTGTTGAATTTGCTAGAAGAAATGAAGCTGCTGGAATGCGAGGAAGTTGAGCGGCTGCAACAGGCCTATGTTTTTTTACGGCGACTGGAAAATAGAATTCAGATGGACAGAGACATGCAGGCGCACAATCTGCCGGTTGATGATATTGGTAGGCAAAGGCTGGCGTTGGCAATGAACGAGCCGGACTGGCAAACGCTGCTGCCGAAAATTGACACACATCGTAATAATGTAGATGCCGTTTTTCAGAGCATTATTTCGCGTGAAGAAGGTGGCGATGCGGTTGTAGAAGACAGTGAGTTAGCTTTGAAGTCATATTGGGTAAATGTATCTAATCACGATGAGCTGCTGCACTGGTTCACTGAGAATAATTTTTCAGATGCAGAGGAAGCGCTAAAAATACTGGATAGATTCAGAGGTGATGCACATATTCGTGGTTTATCAGAATCTGCCTCACAGCGTTTGTTGAAGTTGCTGTCAAAGCTGATACAGGCAATTTCCACATACCCTGAATCGACAGTGCTACTTGAGCGTGTTTTGCAGATTCTTAATGCTGTTGCAGGTCGTCAGGTTTATATCAATCTATTGCTCGAATATCCAGAAGCCAGCAAACAGATGTTGTCCCTGTGTGCGGTCAGCTCGTGGTTTGTGCAGCAGTTGATGGCGCACCCGATATTGCTGGATGAATTGCTCGATGCCGGTGAGTTGTATCAGGCCAAAGATTATCAGGCGCTATCTCAGGAGTTGGAGTATTTATTGTCTTCAGTGGAAGAGGGCGATCTTGAACAGTATATGGACAGACTGCGTCAGTTCAAAAATACACAGGTAATGAAAACCGCGGTACTGGACGTGAACCAGATTCTGGCGGTGACCGATGTCGGTGCAACCCTGAGTCATATCGCCGAGGTGATTCTGGTGAAGGTGTTGCAGCTGGCATGGGATGAAGTCTGTAAGAAACATGGTCGTCCGAGCTGTCTCATCGATGATGAAAAGGTTTTATCTGGCATAGCTATTGTCGCTTATGGCAAGTTAGGCGGACTTGAGCTGGGTTATGGCTCGGATCTGGATATTGTTTTCCTGCACGATAGTGCGGGTAAAAAACAAGTCACCGAGGGTAATATCGAGGGTGAAAAAGTCATCGATAACTCTACCTTTTTCAGTCGAGTGGCGCAAAAAGTGCTGCACATTCTCTCAACCAGAATGTATGCCGGTTTGCTTTATGAAACCGATATTCGCCTACGTCCTGAAGGTAAGTCGGGTTTGATGGTGAGTAGTTTGAACGCTTTTGAGCAATATCAGCGCGAAAAGGCGTGGACATGGGAGCATCAGGCATTAATTCGGGCACGTATTGTGGCTGGAAATGACCCTATTCGGCAGGAATTTGATAGAATTCGCCATTCGGTTCTGGCGTCAAAACGGCAATCGGAAGTTTTATGTCGTGATGTCGCACAAATGCGCTATAAAATGCGCGATCATTTGGGCAGCAAAGACCCTACCAGCTTTAATATTAAGCAGGATGCCGGTGGTATCGTTGATATCGAATTTTTGGCGCAAGCGGGTATTTTGTTAAATGCGGAAGCGCAGAATAGTTTGCTGGACAGTACCTCGACGCTAGCTTTGTTGAGTCAGTTGGTTGAATCTGGCTGGTTCACCGCTGATGAGTCAGAGACACTGAGTCAGGCTTACAAAGATTTTCGTGAGCAGGTAAACAGGCAGGCGTTGATGGTTGATTTAACGCTGGATGAAAAAACAATGTCGGCCTATAAAGCTGGCGTCACAGCCATTTGGCAACGCCTTATGCCTGTGAAAGAGATAATTAAATAAACCTTATTGAATAAAAGCAGTAGATGTTTTTTGGGAGAGACGAATGATACAAACCATGGACGACCGTGACGGCGTAATCTGGTTTGATGGTGAGATGGTGCCATGGCGCGAAGCCAAAGTGCACGTGCTCACCCATACACTGCATTACGGCATGGGCGTATTTGAAGGCGTGCGCGCTTATCAAACTGACAAAGGCGCGGCGATTTTTCGTCTCGAAGAACACACACGTCGTTTGTTCGATTCTGCGCATATCATGCAAATGAAAATGCCTTTTGATAAAGCCACTATAAGTGAAGCTCAGCGTCAGGCAGTCAGTCAAAATAATCTTGAGACCGCTTATATCCGCCCTATGTGTTTTTATGGCTCAGAAGGTATGGGCTTGCGTGCGGATAATTTGAAAGTACACGTGATTGTTGCCGCCTGGCAATGGGGTGCTTATCTGGGTAAAGAAGCGTTAGAAAAAGGTATTCGTATACGTACATCTTCTTTTACTCGTCACCATGTCAACATCAGCATGTGCAAGGCAAAGGCGAACGGTCATTACATTAATTCCATGTTAGCGCTGCAAGAAGCGCTGAGCTGTGGTTATGATGAAGCTATGTTGCTGGATGCTGAGGGTTACGTTGCTGAAGGCAGTGGTGAGAATATTTTCGTGGTTCGTGATGGTGTGATTTATACACCCGATTTAACTTCGGCCTTGAATGGAATTACACGAAGCACTTTGTTCGAGCTGGCGAGTAGTCAGGGTATCGAAATTCGCGAAAAACGCATCACTCGTGATGAAGTTTATATCGCCGATGAAGTTTTCTTCACTGGCACCGCCGCAGAAGTGACACCAGTTAGAGAAGTCGATGATCGCGTTATCGGTGATGGTGGGCGTGGTCCGATTACCGAAAAATTACAGACGATGTATTTCGATTTAGTACATGGCCGTCTGGATATGCATCCCGAATGGCTAACATTAGTTTAGCCCTCTATAAAAAGTTTTAGACAGGAATTAAAGAATGCCTAACCCCAAGACTGTCGATCAAGAAGATCTTGATGTGCCCAACGAAACAATGGTGCATGAAGTGCATAGCAATGTATTGCCCATTCACTGTCCGATGCCTGGCTCAAGTTTATGGAATTCACATCCACGGGTTTATATTCCTGTAGAAGAAACAGGCTCAGCCAAATGTCCGTATTGTGGTTGTGAATATATTCTCAAGGATGAATAAGAGCTGATTATGCACGTTCAAATACCCTCTTTTGAAAAGGCCAAAGTATTGGTGGTCGGCGATCTAATGTTAGATCGTTACTGGCATGGCCCGACTTCACGTATTTCACCAGAAGCACCTGTGCCAGTGGTACACGTCAGCGAAATTGAAGAACGCCCCGGTGGTGCTGGCAATGTTGCTTTAAATATTGCAATCCTAGGCGCAAAAAGTACGGTGCTGGGTTTGACCGGTAATGATGATGCTGCCAATGCCTTAGAAAAAACCTTACAGGCATCTGGTGTGAATACACATTTTATAAAGCTTGAAGGTAATGCCACAGTCACCAAGTTACGAGTGATGAGCCGACATCAGCAATTGATTCGTCTGGACTTTGAAGATGGTTTTATCGGCCAGGATTTATCCATCATGGAAGCTGAATTTATCAAGTTGTTAGACGATCATGACGTGGTGGTTTGCTCAGATTATGGTAAAGGCAGTTTACGAAACATCCAAACGCTGATTGCTTTGTGCAAAGAAAAAAATATTCCTATACTGGTTGATCCCAAAGGCAATGACTTTAGTAAATATGCCGGTGCCAGTTTAATTACACCTAATCTTTCTGAGTTTGAAGAAGTTGTCGGGCCATGTGCGGATGAAGAAGAATTAGTCGCAAAAGCAGAAAAGGTGTGTTCAGAACATCAGCTCGGTGCTTTGTTAGTCACACGCAGCGAACACGGTATGAGCCTGATCGAAAGTGATCAAACGGTAACGCATTTACCGACGCACGCTCGCGAAGTTTATGATGTCACTGGCGCAGGCGATACCGTGATCTCGACATTGGCAGCGGCTTTGGCTGTCGGCCAGGACTTACCTCACAGTACCGCACTGGCTAATTTTGCCGCTGGTTTGGTGGTGGCTAAATCAGGAACCGCTAGCGTCACGGTAGAAGAACTACAGCTGGCAAATCGCGAATATTTTAAAGTTGAACGCGGCGTGCTCGATGAAGCCAGTTTATTCAAAGCCATGGATGCCTGCCGCGAACACGGTGAAACCATCGTCATGACTAATGGTTGTTTTGATATTTTGCACGCGGGTCATGTCACGTATTTGCAGCAGGCACGTGAGTTGGGTGATCGTTTAGTGGTAGCCGTTAATATCGATGAAACAGTGAGCCGTTTGAAAGGCCCTGACCGTCCCGTTAATAATGTTGATTACAGAATGACTATGTTGGCCGCTTTGGAATGTGTGGACTGGGTCGTGCCATTTACCGAGGATGAGCCAACACGTTTTATTTGTGAATCGAAGCCAGATATTTTAGTTAAAGGTGGTGATAACGATCCGGATATTATCCCAGGTGGTGATTGTGTTCGTGCAGCCGGAGGCATAGTTAAAGTCCTGTCTTATGTGGAAGGCGTTTCCACCACAGAAATTATTGGTTCAATCAGGGAAAAAGGTTAAACGATTTAATGGCTACTGCCGTTTCAGTTGATGCACTTATCGTTGGTGGAGGCATTGCCGGTTTATGGACATTGGCCAGGTTAAAACAGGCGGGTTATAAAGCTGTTTTGCTCGAAGCTGATTCTTTAGGTGCAGGTCAAACCCGTTTTGCTCAGGGCATTATTCACGGTGGAACCAAGTACGCGTTAACAGGAAAG
>JBEQLM010000104.1:0-5804 GCA_040325975.1 Gammaproteobacteria bacterium
GCTGTTATTATTTCCTGGTTTTTACGGGTTTCAATAATTAACAATTGAATAGCATGCATATTGATGAACAACGCCGCTTTCAGTCGGTGCGCGCCCTCATTTACCTGATTCTTGTTCTTGCTTATATATCGGTCTACTTTCATCGCATGGCTCCGGGCGTAGTATCGGCTGAACTCATGGCCAGCTTCCAAACGTCAGCGACGGCATTGGGTTCTTTAGCCGCGATGTATTACTACATTTATACCGTAATGCAAATTCCTGCCGGTGTGATAGCGGATACGCTGGGTAATCGCGCGTCGATTACTGTCGGAAATTTTGTTGCCGGGATTGGTTCAATAGTCTTTGCCACGGCGGAAACAATTGAGTTAGCTTCATTGGGTCGGCTTATGGTTGGCCTGGGTGTATCCGTTATTTTTGTTGGCTTAATGAAAAACAATACGGTGTGGTTCCGAGACAAAATATATGGGCTCGTTTCCGGCTTCACCATGTTAATCGGTAACTTAGGTTCAGTGTTAGCGGCAAAACCTTTATCAGCTTTACTTAACATTTGGTCATGGCGTGATATTTTTATGGCCATGGGTTTTATGTCGCTGGTACTGTCAGTGTTAACTCTGCTGTTTGTACGTAACCGCCCGGAAGATATTGGATTGCCGTCTGTGCGTGAAATGGATGGCATGACAGCGCATGCTGAACGCCATCAACACTGGTTCAAAGACCTGATTAAGGTCATTAGTAATATTCATATCTGGCCCGGCTTCTGGATAAATTTTGGCATGGCGGGCGGTTTATTTGCATTTGCCGGTTTATGGGGCATTCCATTACTGCGGGATAGTTTTAATCTCAGCCGTGATGAAGCTTCAATCTATACCACGATCACTTTAGTCAGCTTTGCAATCGGAACTTTATTTGCAGGCTGGATTTCGGATCGTATCGGTTTGCGAAAACCCGTTATTCTCATTAGTGCCGCCATCTATGCCCTCTCATGGTTAGCCTTAATTTACCTGCCCTGGCAACCGGGCGCACTGGCAATGATCTTATTTATGTTAATTGGACTGACCAGTGGTGGCTTTGTATTAACTTATCCCTGTGCCAAGGAAGTCACGCAACCGGCATTATCCGGTATGGCGATTAGTCTGGTAAACACTGGGCTTTTTCTTGGTGCTGCAATCATGCAGCCCTTATTTGGCTGGGTGTTAGATCTCGGCTGGGATGGCAAAACTGCCAACGGCATTAACCTCTACAGTTTGCAAAACTATCAACAGGCTATGTTGCTGATGTTTGTTTTTGCCATTATTGCTTTTATCGCAGCCTTGCGCGTCACAGAAACACATTGCAAAAATATCGAATAGAGAAAGATAGCTCAGGAAATATCGGTTTCTTGAAACACAAGAGGAAAAACCTGGCCAGGCAAGCGAGACTGATTGGCATTACAATGACAAACAGATGAACGCATATTCGATTTCAGGCTTTAGTGACCCATTCAGTTCAATCAGCCATTTAGTTGGGGCTTTTGTTTTTCTATTCTACGGACTTAAACTGATACACCGTGCCCGCGGGCATCGTGCTTCTATTTTTTTCATCAGCGTTTTTATATTGTCTGTTGTATTTTTATTGTCAATGAGCGGCATATTTCATTTACTGGATCACCAGAGCTTGGCGCGTAACGTATTGCAGCGATTAGATCATGCGGGAATTTTTGCATTAATTGCAGGCACATTTACACCTGTACACGGTCTTTTATTTAAAGGCTTTTGGCGATGGGGTTTTTTAACTGTAATATGGTGCCTGGCTATAATTGGCATTACAATAAAATCAATTTTCTTTAATGAATTGGCTGAATGGGTAGGCTTGCTGTTCTACTTAGGACTTGGCTGGGCAGGTATTTTATCAGCATACCTGACACACAAACTACATGGTATTACAATTATAAAGCCACTTATCTACGGCGGCTTAGCTTACACGGCAGGTGCCAGCCTGGAGTTTCTGAAATTACCAATTCTTATTCCGGGTGTGATTGGACCTCATGAATTATTTCATATTGCCGTTTTATTAGGTATCGCCTGGCACTGGCAATTTGTCAGCAAACTGTTACAACTTAAACAGTCTTCAGCAGAATATGTATCCGATAAGGCTGTGCGATGCGAATAGAATCCAGGATCTGATTGTATTATATCTGCCCTCTTAGTTTTGCCCAGATGATTCCCAAATATTCATAAACAGCCTTTTCCGCTTTTTGAATATTATAAGCATTCGGGAAAAACAAACCCGGGCTTATACTCGGTGATTCTTTGACATTATGTTCTGTCGGGGCAGGAATTGGGTTCATCCCAAGTCTCTTGAACATGGCCATTGAGCGTGGCATATGTGAAGCAGAAGTCACCAGAACAAAGGGCTTGTTTTCAACAGTTCCTTTGATGATCCTGGCTTCATCCTTAGTGTCCTTAGATTCTGTTTCAGTTATTATATCTGACTTATAGACTCCCAGATCTATTGCAAGCTCAGCCATCATCGTAGCGGTGGCAGTGGGGTTAGACACACTTCCGCCAATTAAAATTAATTTGCTACCAGCATTTTTACGATGAATCCTAATTCCTTCTATTAAACGGAACAAGCTTCCTTTTTCAATCTGACCCGTTAGCGGAAGATTCGGATCAAAAGTGTGGCCTCCTCCAAGTACAACAACATACTCGATCGTTGATTTTATGCTTATAGGTTTGTTTTCATCTAATGAGTTTTCAGTCGGATAAGCTGCGTATTTTCTTTCAAGAGGAGCTAATAAAGCATCTGGTAGTGCGCCATAGCTTAAGATCAAAAGAAAAAAAACACTGATAGAGACAAAAACCTTACCGAGCTTTTGTTTTTTTGTAAACCATAATAAATACAGACCAACTAAACAAAGACAAAGGATCAAGGGCAAAGGAAATAAAAATTTCGAAAATATTTTTTTAAAAATGAACATAATATTTATATAAGGCTCTACACCATGACAGTGGTTAAACTATAGTTTTTAGTAGAGTGTAGCATTCGATGTATATTAGTAACAACTGTGATGTTACATCGGTTTTACACTTTATTTATCAACAGCAAAACTGACTGCACCAGAAATGTAGAGCACCATTACATTATCGGCGTATAAACCTGTAAGCGCATTAGATAGATGAGAGTCAAAGCCACCAGACTTTTGATATCTCCATAACGCAAGACCAACACCAACACCAACACCAATAACTATTAGTGCCAGGCTGATTATTTTATTAGTAGATGCTGATTTTTTCCATATCTAACTGCAATACGATGATTGGAAAAAATTATTTATGTTGTCACTAATAACCAACAACATATGCCCGATTACGCTACGCTAATTGGATCTACGAGGCCCTGAGCTAACATCAATTATTCATGCCCCTCTCCCATCTTATATTTAATAGTGCCAGCAACACCATCGGCAAACTCATCAATATTTTCATAATCCATTTTTTGTGCAAAGGCCACCAGGCCAGTGACCAGCGTTTTCATTTCGGCAATCTCTTCATGACTGCGACCACAGCCTTCACAATGAGTACCTTCCTCAGTGCATTTTCCTGTGCAGGGACTAAATTTCATTGAATACAACCTCTAGTAAATTGACAGTATCGTAGGTTGGGTTGAATCCGTGAAACCCAACAGGTTATGAATCTATAGATGTTGGGTTACAGCAAAAAACGCCTAACCAACCTACGCGCTTGTTATTATTTTATGCTTTTTCTTTGCTGAGTAAAATAATACCGACCCAAAACTACCATTAAAATACCACCAAGCACCATAGTGGCTGAAATTATAAGACGGGAAGTAATTGCTTCAGACACAAAGATAACCCCTCCCAAAGCTGCAATGACAGGGACTAACAATTGAAGTACTGCTGCTTGTGTAGAAGAAAGACCACCTAGAGCGATATACCATATTGTGTAACCAATTCCTGATGTGATGCCGCCGGATAATAAAGCTAACAATATGCCTTCAGATGAATAATTTACATTATTAATTGTGAGAATGACTAATAGCACAACGAGCGGAGTCGTTCTTAAGAAATTATAGGCGGTATCCATAAGCGGGCTCTTCGAACCACGACCTTTCAGGGTATAAATACCCCATGCAATTCCTGCAATTGTCATAAGCAAGAAGCCGATAGTTGACGGTGTAGTAACCCCAGGAAGAATAAGATAGACAAAACCTGTGAAAGCGATAGTCACACCTGCCCATTCGGTAAAATGTAATCGGGTGCCAGAAAGAAGTGACAGCAATATCATTGTTATTTGAACAGAGCCAAACAAAATAAGCGCACCAGTACCTGTGTCCAGGGAAATATAAGCATAGGAAAATGTAATGGCGTAGAGAAATAACATGAAACTGGCAGACCAACTACCTTTTGCAGATGCTCCAGTAATGTTTCGAGTAGCGCCTATGATTATTAGAAGGACAACGGTGCCTGATAATAAACGTATAACAGTAAAACTTGCTGCATCAATGGCTTCATTGCCCAAAGCCAACCGACATAGTACCGAGTTAGCGGCAAATGCAATCAATGCCAACCCGGTAAGAAGGATCGTTTTTAATAAAGAGTTATTAATCAACGTCTATCCCTTAAAGTGAATATCGCTTAACAACTTAAGAGCTCTGCCCTTGCCAGAAGGTGTCTGCCCCCTTTGATTACATAATACCTGTTAGATGAGTAATATAAACAGCGTCTCAGGCAATATCCAAATGCCCTACCTTGACCAGTATTAACGTTTCTTCTTTTACATAGGGAAAATGTTTGCTCATATGCGGACTACGCACCCAGCTTCCCGCCGGGTATTCACCGTGTTCGTCGATGAACCTGCCTTTTATAACGACGATCTCTTCCCCACCAAAATGTTTATGCGGCTGAAAAACTTCGTTCTTTGGCCAAAAGACTAAAGCCGTACTTTCAGTTTTGTGCGCATGCAGTAAGGTCACTTTTAAATTACCTATACCAGTCTGCCATTTCTGATCCTCAGGCCTTAGAACCACATGCTCATTATCATCGCTTTGAAACTGATCCAGCTTAACAAACAGCGTACACCCCTCTTTCGTGAAAGGCTTATGCATGGAACCAGGTGGATTTCGAATATAAGTACCAGCCGGGTAATCGCCATTCTCGTCAGAAAACACACCCTCAAGCACATACAATTCTTCTCCCTGAGGATGTTGGTGCGCAGGAAAAAATGAGTCAGGTTCAAATTTAACGAAACTGGTGGTATGCCCGGACTCCTCAGCCTCACGTTCTAACGGAAAACGAGAGACACCATCAGCCGGACTTTTTAGCCATTTCTGGTCATCCGGTCGAACGCAAGTTACCTTTGAAAAATCCATATTTAAAAAAATGTTTTTAGTCATCGTTATTTAAATAATTGAGTTCAGAACATAGTGTTGCCTAATATTAACAACAACTGTGATCTGACGCCGGTTTTGTTTTAGGTATACAATCTAGAAAATTTCTAAAATGGAGATGGCTCATGGCTGAAGATATAAAACACATTCACAGTTATTACTCACCGAATGATTTGTATAACAGGATCATTGATGGGCTTAATACTATTGGCAAGGATTTATCGAAGGTCACACTTGATGATCTTCAGCCAGTGGATGAATTTCATATCCGCGGAAGTGTTGCAACAAAAGAGCTGATCAGACTTTCTAATTTTACACCAGACATGCATATCCTTGACGTTGGCTGTGGCGTCGGCGGTTCCACACGTCGTCTGTCACATGAAACAGGTTGTCGTGTGACCGGTATTGATTTAAGC
>JBEQLM010000105.1:0-5786 GCA_040325975.1 Gammaproteobacteria bacterium
ATGACGCACCTGAACTAACCCGAATCGGGCCAGATATTCTGGATGGCAGAAGCCCCAGCGTACTCCGAGACTTCATGGAAGTGCGTGGCCTTGGCGTGCTCAACATTCGTGAAATGTACGGCAACAATGCACTAAAAATAAATAAATACTTACGTCTGATCATTCACATGGTGCGCTTATCAAAAGAAGAACTGGCAAAAATCGACCGCCTCGAAGGTGCACGACAAATGCGCAATATTATGGGTGTTGATGTTCCAGAAGTATTATTGCCGGTTGCACCAGGACGCAACCTGGCGGTATTGGTTGAAGCTGCTGTGCGCAACCACATATTACGATACAGCGGTTATGATGCCACAGAAGAACTGATGAAAATCCAGCAGAAAGCCATTGACACCGGACAGACTTTATAAGCCATGAAACTTGTTATCGTCAGCGGACTTTCAGGTTCCGGAAAAACCGTCGCGCTTCATACACTGGAAGACGAAGACTACTACTGTGTCGATAATCTTCCGCTGGGATTGCTACCCGACTTTGTCGAGCGTGTATCTAACCGAACGCTACAACCCTATGAAAATATAGCTGTAGGTATCGACGCCCGAAGTGAAGCCAATGATTTACGTCATTTCAATGAAATCATCAAACCATTACGTGACAAAGATATTCATCTTGAAGTTATTTATTTGCAGGCTGAGCTCAGTACACTGATTAAACGTTTTAGCGACACACGTAGAAAACATCCATTGACTACTAAAGGCTTGCCACTTTCTGAAGCCATCGAAGTTGAGCGTGTTTTGTTAAGCACTGTTTCATCTGAAGCCGATCTTTTTATTGATACCACATACACCAATATTCACCAGCTGCGTGATCAAATAAAAAAACAAATTGTCCAGGATAGTGGCGCAAAACTTTCATTATTGTTTCAATCCTTTGGCTTCAAGCATGGCACACCTACCGACTCAGATTTTGTTTTTGATGTACGCTGCTTACCCAACCCACACTGGCAATCTAACCTGCGGCCATTAACTGGACTCGATAAAGACGTTGCTACATTTTTACAATCACAAGACGAAGTTCAAGACATGCTCAAACATATCAAACAATTTATGCAAGACTGGATACCCAAATTTGAACAACAAAATCGTCATTATCTTACCGTATCTATCGGCTGCACAGGTGGCCAGCATCGTTCCGTTTTTATTGCACAGCAATTATGCGATGATTTTAATCAGACCATTGACAACGTTTCAGTTCGCCACAGAGAAATGAAATGAGCGTTGCGCTATTATTAGTTTCACATAAAGGCATTGCCAGCAACCTGCTAAACACCGCCGCCTCTATTGTTAACGACAAACCCGTTAACATGGCCTACGTAGAAGTACCAATGGATGCACCAATAGATATAATGAGACAGAATATTCAAAAAAAACTGGATCAATTTGATAAAAATAAAGACGTGCTCATTCTTACTGACATCTATGGCGGCACACCCAGCAATTTAGCTAGTTGTTTTATCTCAAATACAAATACTCGACTTGTCAGCGGATTAAATTTAGCCATGATCATAAAGGCAATCAATTACCGGAGCTTACCTTTGACCGAACTGGTAGAAAAAATAATTCAGGGTGGCAGACAGAGCATCGCACAACATGTTGATGAGCACCCGTCATGTCATTAAGCCGCGACATTGAAATCATCAATAAACTGGGCATGCATGCACGTGCTGCAGCTAAATTTGTTAAGTTGGCATCTTCCTTTGAAAGCCTGATAGAAATCGAACGCAAAGGCCGCCGTGTTAATGGCAAAAGCATCATGGGCGTTATGATGCTGGCCGCAAGCAAAGGCTCACAGGTCACCATTTATGCGGATGGTGATGATGCTGAAGAAAGTATCGAGCAACTCGCACAATTAATTAATAATCGCTTTGACGAAGACGAATAACACCTAAAAATAAATCGGCGGATCATTTATTTGAGCATTCTTATTAATGGAATTGGAGTATCTAGCGGCATCGCTATTGGCGAAGCCTATGTCTACTCACGCGAACAAAAAGAAGTTCACGCGTATAAAATTCCAGAGACTCAACGTAATAAAGAAATCCAACGATTCAAAAAAGCACTAGCCAAAGCCGGTGAGCAATTACACGAAATAAAAAACAAAATTGCCGCCGACACGCCTGCTGATATCCTGGCTTTTATCGATACACATTTATTAATGCTTGAAGACCCCACCTTTGATGAAGGTACGGTCGCTAATATTAAAAAGTTTTCCTGTAATGCAGAATGGGCTTTACTCCTGCAAAGCAACCGTCTGGTTAAAGTCTTCGACGAAATGGAAGATCCCTATTTACGCACCCGCAAAGATGATGTTCTACACGTGGTTCGTCGCATTCAAGATTGCCTGGCAGAGGCACCTGAACATATCCCCGATGGCCAGCAGTTAAAAGGTTGTATTATTATTGCCGATGATCTGACGCCGGCTGATACGTTGATGCTGCAACATCAAAAAATAGCTGGCTTTGTCACTGAGTACGGCGGCCCGCTTTCTCACACTGCAATTCTATCCAAAAATATTGGCATCCCCGCAATTGTCGGTGCGCGCCATGCACGACAGTTAATCAAAACGGGTGAAACACTGATCATTGATGGCCGTCAGGGCATGCTGATCAATTCCCCGGACAAACGCTCCCTTAAACATTACCGGGCGCTACAAAAAGAAGAGCATGCACGCAAAGCTTTATTACACGAACTCAAGAACACTCCGACAATAACAACCGACGGTAAAGCCATTACGCTACACGGCAACATCAATCGCCCCGAAGATATTCGCAAGTTAAGAAAATTCGACCACACCGGCGTTGGTCTTTATCGTACTGAAATGTTATTCATCGAAAAAAATGAATGGCCAACTGAAGAAACCCAATTCAAAACTTATAAGCGTGCACTATTTCGTCTTAAGGGAAAACCACTGACCATTCGCACTGCCGATCTGGGTGCCGATAAGGAAATCCAGGACACCATTGATCAAGGTCCGATGGCACACAATCCGGCCATGGGCTTACGCGCTATTCGTCGTTGCATGAAGGAACCGGAATTATTTATTCCACAATTACGTGCCATTCTTCGTGTTGCCACCTTAGGTCCAGTACGCATGATGATTCCCATGCTGACCAATGTTGAAGAATTACATCAGGTTCTCAGTCTAATCGAAAGAGCGAAACAACAACTACGAAAACAGAAAATTCGCTTTGATAAAAACCTGCAAGTCGGCGCTATGATCGAAGTACCCGCAGCCGCACTTTCTGCTGATGCCTTTGCCAAACAGCTCGATTTCCTCTCCATCGGCACTAATGATCTAATTCAATACACGTTGGCATTGGACCGTGTCGATGATGAGGTCAGCTATCTATACAACCCCCTCAACCCGGCCGTGTTACAACTAATCCAGATGGCCATCAATGCCGGCAAAAAAGCCCGTATTCCTGTTTCACTCTGCGGTGAAATGGCGAGTAATCCACAATACACTCGATTACTGTTGGGTATGGGGCTTGAATATTTCAGTGTGCAGGCCAATGCCCTTCTGGAAATAAAATACATCATTAATCACAGTAAATTATCCCTATTGCGCCCGCAAATCAAAAAAATACTTGAACATCAATCCACACTTGAAATCGAAACACAACTTGATCAGCTTAACCAACGTGAGTTGGAGAAATCTGGGGAATAGTAAGTGGTTTATGTAGTGTGATATAACAAAGTGCATCGGGTAAAAAATATTTGGTTTTCCAAGTATGGAGTCTTCATCATCTCGGCATGTTTTTGAGACGTGATCCGTTTTTTGGTTTTTAATTTACAGGCCTACTGTAGTGTTTAATAAGTTTAAAACTGCGGCTGGTTGTACGGGGATAAAAAAACGAAAGACAAGAAACATGACCTGACCCTGTGGACCTCTAAAAATCAGCCGCCTCATTTTATAACTTTAATATTACCCGCCTTTCTTATTTTCTTTTGTTTATACATTAGCGAGTCCGCAGTAGACATAACCCTATCCAGAGACCATACTGATGAAAAGTCACACTTAACAATACCAACACTCAATGACAATTTGTAGGGACGATCAGAGATTTTGTTAAAGCTATCGATTATTTTGAGTAGACGATTTTCAATCGATTCAATATCCTTACAATCTTTATTTTCGGTTAAAAGCACCGCAAACTCATCACCACCCAGGCGGGCGATGATATCAGACTCACGGAAGGTTTTTTTCAGCACTCCCGAGACATCAATCAAAGCACTATCGCCCGTGTTGTGACCCATCTCATCATTAATCTGTTTTAGAAAGTCCATATCAGCGTAGAGTAGAAAGTTATGAAGTTTATTTCTTTCCGCAATTCTCAGCTGTTTTCCTGCCAGCTTTCTGAAACCCCTTCGGTTATAAAGACCTGTGAGCTCATCCTTGATCGATTGCTCACGTAACTTTGATTCCAGCGCATGACTGCGGCTTACCTCTTCTACCAGACGGTCTCTGGAAACAGTCGTTTCTTTTAAATCATTAGTCATCTGATTAAAGCTATCGGCTAGCACACCCAGCTCATCATTTTTATCATGTTGAATAGTTACATCAAGATTACCCTGACTGATATTTTTCACTTTTGAAATCATAGAGACAATGGGGCTAGCTAAGCGATGACCAATAAACAAAGACAGCACACCAATAAATGCAACGCATATCAAACCTATTTGAAAAAGCCAGCGCGAAGCTTCTAGTGACGCTGCATTTACCGAGCTCATATTTTTGGAAAATACTATATTCCAGTGTTCGCCAGTATTACCATAAATATGATCAATGGTTCCATATCTACCACCAAAACCATATTGCGCCGAACCACTTGTTATCTCGATAGGCGCATAGCCGACCAGGCGATCAGTTTCAGTTTCAGAAAGCCTAATTGAACCTGATTTCATGCGACTAAACTCAGTCAGCAAATCGTCTGCTACACGGGTACTAAGAGGCTCCTTGCCTTGCTCCAGAATAATCAGACCACCAGACCTCACTAGTGACGCAGTATGTTCTGCATTGGCATAATGTTGATGCATTATAAACTCTTTCAACGAGCCGAGCAGGTTCAGGTTAGCCTTAAATACACCGATGAGTTGATCATCCTGCATTATTGGAACTACAATCCCAATGACATAACCCCGTACACTTTCATCAAAACCACGGTCATCAAAAAATACTCGTCCCTGGCCTCTGTTGAAAGCTGCCTGCCACCAGTATTTATGCTCGTGCGCCAGTGTTGTCAGTTTATTACTTGTGCCTACGACAAGACCATAACGGTTGGTCAAAAACAGTTCGCCAAATTCACCCGGTAATTTTTGCTGCTGTTTTCTAAGATAAGTAGCGACCGTGTTATTGGTATAAGACTTAACAAATACATCCTCGCTATCGGCAGTTTCTTTCCAGCGTATATTCAGATCATTTATCTGAGATTTTCGTTTTTTTATTGGCAGGTTGCCATATTCAGCATTGCTGCTCATAAGTTCACGAGTTATCAAGTCAGCATTAACGATGGCGAGTACAGTTTTTGTTTTTTCAATCAGGAAGTTTTCAATATCTTCAGCTTCATCTTGTGCTGCTATTTCCAGAACCTCAAGGGAACGTTTCAGCTCAATCTCATTATTATGCGTATAAAAGGCATAGCAAAGGACAAAGAGCAAGAAGACTGCGAAGCCTGATAGATAAAGTGCGAGCCGATATTGTATTCCCATGTAAACCTCTAAGATCAATCC
>JBEQLM010000106.1:0-5747 GCA_040325975.1 Gammaproteobacteria bacterium
GAGTGAATTCGTTGGTGGCTATGATGATTGGTTGCGTCAGCGTTCGGAAGATACTGTTATGCCGGCTTCCATCAAGTCAAAGAATCCAATGCAGACAGAAGTCAAAGAGAAAAGCCAAAAGAAAAAGCTCAGTTATAAAGATCAGCGCGATCTTGATGAATTACCGACAAAAATCGAACAGTTGGAAACAGAGGTAGAGAGCCTGCATGCAAAAATGGCTGATGCCGATTTTTTCCTACAGGATAAAGATGAAATTGTAAAAGTGCAGGACTTGCTAAAAGAAACTGAGCAAACATTGGCGACCTGTTATCGACGTTGGGAAGAATTAGAAGTATAAAATGTAAAGCCGTATGGCTTGTATACTCTATGTTGATTGTGTCGAATTGAATATGGCCTGGGCCTCAGATCATGCTGCTCAGCTTTGTGAGTTGGTTCAAACCATAGCACGGGTATTTCAGTTATACTCGATAAACAAAATTATTGTTCATGGTAGTGCAGCATATGTTTCAAAAAATCAGTTTAATGACACCTGCTTTGGTGCTCGGCCTTTTATTACAGTCGAGTTTGTCTTATGCCGATGGCGACCGCGGTCTTATTCTTAAAACCAGTGGTGTAGTAAAAATTATAAATGCGCAGGGCGAGGCGCGTGAAGTTACCGAATCTAAGGTTGTTGTTCGTGAAATGGATATAGTGAGCACAGGCAAAGGTAGTCAGGCGGTAATTCGTTTTAATGATGGAGCTTTGTCTGTACTGGATGAAAAAAGTAGCTTGCAGGTCGAAAAGAAAAACTGGTTGTCCCATATCGGCGGAAAAATTTATTTTACCTTCCGCAAAGTCTTCGGTGAAGATCGACACGTCAGAGCTAAATTTTCAACTATTGGTGTTCGAGGTACTACCTTTGTTGTAACTGATAATGATGAAGCTCAGAGTATTGCATTACAGGAGGGTAAATTGGAGATGGAGTCATCAGGTGATGATTATGAAATTCACCGCCAGAAACCAATGGATGATTTTTCCGCTTTTAAGCAGCAAACTCAGGATGCAAAAAAGGCGATGAAAAAAGAGTATGAGGACTATAAGAAACAGACTATGGAAGAGTTTGTGGAGTACAAGAAGGTCTTCACAATGGAAGCGAATCATATAATTCGTTTTGATGGTAACCGAGTCGATGAAACTGAAATGGGTGAAAAGGAACAAGCTAGCTTTAGTGATTTTGAATCTATTGCGGGTGACATGTTAGAGACCTTCCGTGAGCAGTCGAAGCAGCATCGACTGCAACAGGAGAAAAAGCAGGAACAAGACAAGGATGAAGATTTATTTTAGCTCTGACTATTTCTCTGTTTGTTTGCAAAACCTAAGTTCCCCTGTAGGCCACCGGTGTGAATGACAATGATGCGTGTGCCTTTGGGGAAGTGACCTTTCTTTATTAAATCGAATAATCCATACAACATTTTTCCTGTATAGACAGCATCCAGTGGGATGCCAAAATCCCCGTTAAATTGTTCAATGAATGACCAAAGTTCAGTTGTGGTTTTTGCATAACCTCCGAAGTGATAATCAGTATTGAGTTGCCAATGTGCTACTGATTCCGAATTAGCCATTTGTAGAAAATTCTGGATTTCACCAGATAGAAAGTCACCACCTTTGAGTACAGGAAAGCCGATGGCTTTTTGCTCAGCTTCTAAACCATGAATAATGCCCGCCAGTGTTGCGCCAGTACCACAGGCGCTACAAATAATATCGAAGTTGCCATTAATCTCTTTATTTATTTCTTCAACAATTTCAGCGCAACCTTTGAGTGCCAGTGTGTTGCTGCCACCTTCGGGTAGTAAATAAAATCGGTCATATTTTTTACTCAAGCTGGCAATATATTCTTTTGATGTTTTATTTCTATAGGTAGATCTATCTACATATTCCAGTTGCATGCCGCAGTCGCTAGCGAATTGTAGAGTGGGGTTGAGTTCATCGTGTGCTTCACCACGGATAATACCGATAGTTTGAAAACCGAGTCGCTTGCCAGCTGCGGCAGTGGCATAAATATGATTGGAGTAAGCACCACCAAAAGTGAGCAGGGTATCGTGATTTTGTTGTGCTGCAGCTTCAAGATTGTATTTCATCTTGCGCCATTTATTACCGCCGAGTTCAAAGTCGACCAGGTCTTCACGCTTGATATGTAAGTAAACACCTGCGGCTTCCAGCAAGGGGGACTGAATTGCTTGAAGCGGGCTCTCCTTGAGTTTTAAATTTAGAAGTTGTTTCAGTGTGTAGCGACTACGTGAATAACGTGAGTGTATTCAAAATATACAATACGGTCACTGTAGGTCCAGGTAGTGATGGGTGGATCACCGATAGCATCAGAAACTGAAAGAGCCTGACCTAACTCGTTTTTAACTTTTTCCATAGACATGCCGCGGTGTGGAAAATCTATAACAGTAACGGGCAGCGTCTCACCTGCCTGTAATTCGATGACATCGCCCGTGATCTCAGTTTCAGTCTTATTGTTGTTAATGTCGCTGCTGGGCTGAAGTTCATCAGCTTGTTGCTCTTGCAGCATATCAGCTTCAATGGCAGGAGCTTCTTCCCTTCCTGGTCGGGCTTCAAGATCAGGGAGTTCTTCGGTGTTTGAGGTCTCTTGTATTGTTGGGCGGTTTTCCTGAACAGGCATTTTTTCAAATACAGAAATTTCTTCAAACACGGGGACTTCTTCCAGGTCAGTCGATATATCTATAACCTCGGATTCGAAGGCTTCTGAGCGTTCATCCATTGCCGGGCGATCTGCCTGTGCCTGAGTTGAGGCGAGTAGCAGGCAGCAGCTTGTCAGGATAATCTGATATTGGGTAATACGTTTGTTCATGATATCGCCATGATTTTTCTAACAATAGTACGATTATAGGGATTGTAGCACTTGCCAGAAAAAACACATCACTCTGAAAAAATCAGAGCGATGTATGATGTATAAGTCTGATTAAACGACTAACCTTGATAGCGCTGGAAGACCAGACAGGCATTAGTACCACCAAATCCAAAATTATTCGACATGATGGTATTCAGTGTTACGTTATCCTGTCTTTCAGTGACAATCGGCATGCCTACAGCTAGCTCGTCCAGGTTTTCGATATTGGCTGATGCCTGAATGAAATTGTTTTCCATCATCAAAAGACTGTAGATCGATTCCTGTGCACCAGAAGCGCCCAGAGAATGTCCCGCCAGTGATTTACTCGAACTGATAGGGGGAATGTTATCGCCGAAGGTTTCACGAATAGCTTGTAGCTCTTTGGTGTCACCAACCGGGGTACTGGTACCATGAGTATTGATGTAGTCCAGTGGTTGCTCAATGCCATCCAAAGCCATTTGCATGCAGCGGACAGCACCTTCACCCGAAGGCGCAACCATATCAACACCGTCAGAGGTCGCACCATAACCTACTACTTCAGCAAGAATATTGGCGCCACGATTGAGTGCATGTTCGAGTTCTTCAACCACCAGGCATGCGCCACCACCCGCGATAACAAAACCATCACGGTCTGCATCGTAAGTACGTGAGGCTTTTTCAGGAGTTTCATTGTATTTGGAAGACAAAGCACCCATAGCATCAAATAACATGCTCAAAGTCCAGTGTTCTTCTTCGCCACCGCCGGCAAAGATAATGTCCTGTTTGCCCATTTGAATGAGTTCGTAAGCATTGCCAATACAGTGAGTACTGGTGGCACAGGCGGAGCTGATTGAATAGTTCACGCCCTTGATGTGGAATGGAGTAGCCAGACAGGCTGAAACCGTGCTCGCCATAGTGCGGGGTACCATATAAGGACCGACGCGGCGGATGCCCTTGCTTCGAAGAATATCAGCGGCTTCAACCTGATTTTGCGATGAAGCACCACCAGAACCCATGACAATACCGGTGCGAATATTGGAAACCTGTGCTTCATTCAAACCCGCATGCTCAATTGCCTGTTGCATAGAGATGTAGGCAAATGCGGCGGCATCACCCATGAAACGTTTTACTTTACGGTCGATAAAATCATCAACATTGATATCAACACTACCAGCAACATTGCTGCGCATGCCGACTTCTTTGTATTCTTCCTGAAATTTAATGCCGGAGCGGCCTTGCTGTAATGATTCGAGAACAGTTTGTCTATCATTTCCTAAGCAGGAAACGATACCATAACCGGTAATAACAACGCGTTTCATGGGTAACTCCTAAAAGTTTTCAGTCGATGTAAACAGACCGACTCGTAGATTTTTTGCAGTATAAATAATACGGCCATCGGCGGACAGTGAGCCATCGGCAATGCCTAGAATCAGGTCGCGTGCGATAACACGTTTAATATCAATTTGATAAGTAACATCTTTGGCTGTAGGTAGAATTTGTCCGGTAAATTTTACTTCACCAACTCCGAGTGCACGACCACGACCGGGGTGACCACTCCAGCCCAGATAAAATCCGACTAACTGCCACATAGCATCTAAACCTAAACAACCGGGCATTACTGGGTCGCCTTTGAAATGGCAATCAAAAAACCAGAGGTCAGATTTAATATCCAATTCGGCCTGAATTTGACCTTTACCGTAGCTGCCGCCGGTTTCTGAGATATTGCTAATGCGATCGCACATCAACATATTAGGTGCTGGTAGTTGTGCATTGCCTGGTCCAAAAAGCTCACCCCGACCACATTTCAGTAGTTCTTCGTAGTTGTATGAATCTTGTTGAATAAAGCTTTCTTGTTCTGCGAGCATAAGGTTAATCCGCTAAAGGGGCCATTAGTAATTAAATATTTGGCCATTTTATAGGAAAAAGGGGCATGATGGTATTGAGACAGGTCGTAAGAGTGAGCTATGCAGGAATTATTATTGATCGCAGTATTGCTAGTTGTTGTATTGTATTGGTGGGATACCGCATATACCAACGAACTAGCCTTGAATAAATGTCGTCATTTATGCCGAAATGCGCAGTTGCAGTTACTGGATGAAACGGTCATGCGACAAAGAATCTGGTTGGCTCGTAGTGCTGCTGGTACTTTACAACTGTGTCGAATATATAGCTTTGATTATAGCGACGATGATGATGCGAGATGGCAGGGATATATCGTTACACTAGGCCGTCATGTCGCGGAAACTAGTATGGATCCGCGACATGTAACGGGTAGAACGATAGAAGTACCTGGCAATGAAGAGGCTTAATGTGTTGAGAATTTTTTGTCGAACTTGATACGAGCAGGCTGGCTTTCACCTTCGGGTGTGACCTTGAGATCAAATTTCAAAAATTCACCTTCAGTGAATTGTGATTCAGACAGATAGTAAATAGCCGTACCTTCTTTTATTTCACGGAACTCCATGTTTTTCATTTGACCGGTGAGATTGTTGAGGTGTCCAGTGACTTTAGCCGCTGTTGGTGTACCCGTAGTGTTCAGTACTTTTTTAAGCACCGCGATGTTAACAATGACACGGTTATTGCGGCGAGTTAGGTTGTATTGTTTGGCTATTTCTGGCGACAGTGTGTCGCTTCTAAAGGCGTTATAGTGAATAACATAATCGCCAAACTCTTTAGAGCTTTCCGCATAGGCGCTCGAGCCAAAGCCGAGTAGGGTAAAGATAGTCAGAATCTTGATGATATGGTGCAAGTTTTTGTACATATAATGAATCTCCATAAATGATTATTATTATCGTCTTGCCTAATTGTAGCCCAAACCGGATGTTAATCAATACTTAGTTTTTGTGGGATCAGGTTCCCACTTAAATTGTGATGT
>JBEQLM010000107.1:0-5690 GCA_040325975.1 Gammaproteobacteria bacterium
ACAGCATGTTGTCGCTCGGTGTTTTCTGTTTTTAATTCTGCAATGGTATGTTCAAGACGGTCATGATATTTCTTGAGTTCGATAGTCATGTTGTGAATGATGGTAAGTAATCGTTCTGTATACGCGGAGAAAACCAGGAATAGTAGAACAACAAATGTCCGGATCCAGACTTCTTCTCCATTTGGGCTGAAGCAATTTTCCAAAAATGTTGAAGCATTTTCTGAGAATAGCGTATCAATAAAAGCGTCAACGATCCAGAAAATGATCGCGAGTAGAATGCCGAGTAGAGTGATTTTTTTTTGCATGCCGTTGCCGCCTTATTGCTCCTGCAAAATCATGTCGTAGCTATGTGAGAACAATGCAATCATGCTTAGCTCATCCAGTTGCTGTGTTTTATCACGTAATTATAGTAAAAATAGACGTAAAAGTGAGTTTATACGTTTTGTAGTCCGCTTCCGTTACAGTTCTTTGGTTGCCGCTAGAACTTCCTCAACATGATCTTTAACTTTCACTTTGCGCCATTCATGTCTGAGTATACCCTTTTCATCGATAAGAAAGGTACTGCGCTCGATGCCGAGTGATTGTTTGCCGTACATGTTTTTCATTTTAATGACGTCAAACTGTGTGCAGAGTGTTTCGTCCGAGTCGGATAATAAATCGAAATTAAAATTCTGTTTTGTACAGAAATTTTCATGTGATTTTAAACTGTCGCGTGAGACACCTAGAATCACCGTATTTTGACGAGTGAAACGGCCTTTGGCATCACGAAAATCCTGGCCTTCTGTGGTGCAGCCTGGTGTGCTGTCTTTAGGGTAAAAATACAGTACGACTTTTTTTCCTTTGTAGTCGTTCAGGCTAATGGTTTTATCACCCGTTGCGGCGATACTGAAGTTTTTTACTTTTTTTCCAAGGCTAACCATTTTTATCTCACAATTAGGTGGCTGATATTTTTGCATCCAGATTTAATTCATCACACATGTTTAAAAAGTCATCACGTAGGCCTGCGATACTAATTTCAGCAGGAATACCGATGGTCATGTGTAATGAGAACATAGGCGTGCCAGTATGCGGTGCTGCATAACGGTCGGTTTCAAGGTCAACAATATTGATCTGGCGGTCCGAGAAAAAACTAGCCAGTTTGTGCACGATGCCAGGGTAATCAATTGATATTACTTCAACATCGTAGGGAATGAGAGTTTGTGAAGAAACCGTTGTTTCGGTGGTTTTCACCGTTAGCGTCATATTTAGCGCGCTTTCGGCTTCCTGTTTTTTATCGATAAAGCTAGTTATCGCCTGTTCACTACCGGTGACTAGTAGTTGCACAGCAAATTCACCGCCGAGTACACTCATCCGGCTATCTTCAATATTGAGTTGATGCATGAATAAGGTGTTACTTAGTTCATCGACGATTCCGGGGCGGTCTTCACCTAGCGCGGTGATAACAAGTTTTTGGCTCATGGTCTTGTGGTCTGTATAAAATGAAAAGAATAAACGACGCGAACATCGCAGAGTCTAAACAATGTTTGACAGGAAATATAGCGACCAAAAATAGGGATATACTATTTTGATCTACGTGGATTTATCCAAGTTGAGCCAGTTCACGATTAATTAAATCAGCATCCTGTAGATTCAATTCCAGCAAATGACGTAGGTGCTGGAGGCTTTCGACATCGATATTAATAAATTGTAGACCCCAACGATCAGCAGCAGTATGTCTTATTCTGATACGGATGTTGATTATTACCTCATCGCTCAGGAAGAGAGCCACGGCGCAGGGATTATTGGGGTTGATATTCATGTCGTGGGGCGGCTCGACCAGCATGCCATTGAGAGAAATGTCCAGTAAATTACAGGTCCATTCTTCATTACCGCTTTGCATTAAAATTTCGGCGCTGAAAGGAATGCGAGTGTATTGGCGGCGTTCTGGGGTGATATTTTTGTCATTTTGAGTATTCATGCAGCTGAGTATAGACATTAAACTCCAATGATCCATAAATATGAGGCGTTATTTATTGAAATTAGAAGGAAAAGTTGATTAACTGTGCGCCCTGTTTCCGTCTTAGCTAAGGCGGTAGAACGCCTTAATATTCGAATAGTGTCTTCGGGAGAATTATGTTTCGTGGAAGTATGGTGGCATTGGTTACACCAATGCTGGCTGATGAAAGTGTTGATTACGATAGTCTGGCTGCGTTGGTCGAATTTCATGTGGAAAATGGCACCTCAGCGATCATTTCTATGGGAACCACTGGAGAGTCAGCCACGCTGGAGATGAAGGAACACTGCGAAGTGATTCGCCGAACCATTGAAATGGCTAAAGGTCGTATTGCCATAATTGCCGGCACTGGTGCTAATTCTACCTCCGAGGCGATTCAGCTGACGCAATGCGCAAGTGATGCCGGCGCTGATGCCTGCCTACTGGTTACTCCTTATTACAATAAGCCGACTCAGGAAGGATTGTATCTGCACCATAAGAAGATTGCTGAGACCGTCAATATTCCACAAATTCTTTATAATGTACCAGGACGAACTGCCTGTGATATGTTGCCAGATACGGTCGCACGTCTTGCCCAGATACCCAATATCATCGGTATTAAAGAAGCCACCGGTGATTTGAACCGATTGAAAGAAATACAGTCGAAAGTGGCTGATGATTTCGAGATATACAGTGGTGACGATGAAACCGGTACCGAGTTTATGCTGCAAGGCGGTCATGGTGTGATTTCTGTGACTACCAACGTAGCACCCAAAGCGATGTCAGAAATGTGTGCTGCTGCTCTTTCGGGTGACCGTGAGGCCGCAGAGTCAATCAACAAGCCATTGCAGGGTTTGCACAAGAATTTGTTTCTTGAGGCAAACCCTATCCCTGTTAAATGGGCGCTGGCCGAAATGGGCAAAATACCTGGTGGTATTCGTCTGCCGCTGACGCCTTTGAGTGAGCAATATCATCAGCCTCTACGTGAAGCGATGCAACAAGCTGAGATACTTTAATGTTTAAACAAATTCACTTTGTAGCCATTGCTGCGGCACTGATAGCTAGCGGTTGTAGTTCTGATGGTAATGAACGCCGTCAGGCTTATCTGGATGCTGATTATTATACTCGCATGGAGTTACCGCCTGATCTCACCTCGACAATAGATAAAAATCAGCTCAATGTGCCCAAACCTGCAGACGAAGCCACTAAAAGGTTCAGGCAAGATACCGCTGACTTAGGCTCAGGCAAAAGCAAAAATGCAGTGGCGATGATGAGCAACGTTAAAGGTGCGCGTCTGCAGGCTGGTGATGGTGTGTTCTGGTTAGAGGTTGATGAAAATGCCGATAAATTATGGCCACAGTTGAGTGCATTCTGGGGGCATGAGGGTGTAAAAATTGTACGTAATGAGCCTATGTTAGGAATGGTCGAGACTGATTGGGTGAGCAAACTGCAAATTGATGATGATGCAGGTTTCATTGACAGGCTCTTTAATTCAGTTGACCCCGATAAGCTTGATAAATTTAGAATGCGTGTTGAACCAGAGCAGCGTAAAAATAAGACAAAAATTTTCATGTCACACTCAGGCATGGAAAAATCGGTTGAAGGTGATGATGTGAACTGGCGTAGCCGTTGCAGTGAAGAAGAGCTGGAACGTGAGATGTTAAATCGTCTGGCCTTATTTGTTGGTCTTAGTGAAGCTCAGTCGAAAAAGGCTTTTGAAAATTATCGACCTTTTGCATTAAGAGTTAAAGTGCCTAAGGATAAAACTAATACTTTATATGTTACTGGTAGCCTGGATTTTGTCTGGGGACGCTCTTTACGTGCACTCGATCGCATGGGCATGAATGTCTTGAAGAAGAATTTGAAGGCTGGTCAGATAAAAGTCGCTATTGAAAAACTGACTAAGGAAAATCTAGGCGAAGAACGTGATGAAATTGCTGAATCAAGCTGGTTGATGCAATGGCTGAGTGGCTCCGGTGAAGATTACGCTGAGAATGAAAGCCGACAATTTATACTCAAGTTTAAACTTGAAGATAGTGTTGTGCGTCTGGATATTCTACGTCCTGATGGTGAGCCCGCTGAAAGTGTTTTGGCTGAGCAATTTAGGAAGAGTTTAGCGTTAGAGTTTCAGTAATAAGTATACGGTGTCAATGTAAAAAGGAGTACTGAAGGATCATTGACTGATATAGCTTTTTTATTCGCTTACACAAAAAAGCCCCGCCAATGTGCGGGGCTTTTTTGTTTGAACTAATCCTATGCTCTTTTATGAACAGGCTTAGTTAAGCGTTCTAGACGTTATGATTTACAGCCAGATTGTTTGTCTTTTATACCGATAGCATAAAGTATTTTGGTTGCCGGGCAGAATCCGGTGAAACCCATTTGGAATAAGTTGGCACCGACAAAGAAGGTAAGCCATAACCAGCTCATTCCCATCAGATTTATTTGTCCCATCATATTTGCAGCGATTAGGCTGCCCATAATTACAATACCGGCAAAAATTCCGACTGCACTAAAAACTCTCATATTTTATCTCCAGGTTGAACATGTGTTGTAGTTGGTTATTTCACCTAAATAGGTGAAGTGTTTTTTAAGATCGTTTATCGTTGGCAATCAAAGCATAAGCCGAATGATTATGGATCGATTCGAAATTCTCTGATTCAATCGTATACGCTAGAATTCGATCGTCGGCATTCAATTTAGCTGCAACATCTCGTACCATATCTTCAACAAACTTTGGATTGTCATAAGCACGTTCGGTGACGATTTTTTCATCTGGACGTTTTAATAAGCCATAGAGTTCGCAGGAAGCTTCTTTTTCTACGATGTCTATGATTTCTTCAATCCAGATAAAGCCGTTTGTGCATACATCAACAGTGACGTGTGAACGTTGATTGTGTGCGCCGCGATCTGAAATCTTTTTCGAGCAGGGGCACAGACTGGTAACAGGAACAACCACTTTGACGTTAATCGTGGTTTTGTCTTTTTTCTGTTCACCTATCAGGCTGACCTGATAGTCGAGCAGGCTTTCTACACCGGAAGCCGGTGCTTTTTTATTTACAAAGTAGCAGAAGGACATTTCGATGTGGCCGCATTCTGCGTCGAGCCGCTGAGTCATTTCTGTGAGCATGGTCTTGAAGGAATCAACGGTGATTTCCCACGAGTGGTTATTTAAGATTTCCACAAAGCGTGACATGTGAGTGCCTTTGAAATCGTGCGGCAGGTCGACATACATGTTGAAGTTGGCCACTGTATGCTGAATTTTCCCAGAGCGGTCTTTGACCTGAACGGGGTGACGAATGTCCTTGATGCCGACTTTATCAATGGCAATAGCACGATGATCCTGACTATTTTGTACGTCCTGCATGTCTTTTGCAGTAGTGGGTTTTGCGCTATTTGTATCGGTCATTTTATACGTTCTCTTCGCTGTATTTTACGCAGGCTCGTTCGGTTTCCCATAAGGTCACGGCGCTGACTTTAATGGTGTCGGTGTTTAATTGTGTCGAAATTTCCCGGTATAAATATGCAGCGATGTTCTCCGCTGTCGGATTAATTTCGGTAAAGGGTTCCAGTTCATTCAGGTAGCGGTGATCCAGTCTGTCGCCGACTTCTCGTGCTACCGTTTTCATTTTCTTAAAATCGACACCCATGCCAACATCATCTAATGCTGAAGCGATGGCTTCCAGTTCAACTTTCCAGTTGTGGCCGTGCATGCGACTAC
>JBEQLM010000108.1:0-5679 GCA_040325975.1 Gammaproteobacteria bacterium
CAGATAACGAAATTAAACAGTATCTTGATTCAATTGATGCTAAATATATGCATTACACAAACGATGAAATATACGTTAAATTATCCGACGTTCTCGCTGATGAAAATATTGTTGGCTGGTTTCAGGGGCGAATGGAGTTTGGGCCGCGTTCTTTAGGTGGGCGATCAATTTTAGGTGATCCGCGTAGCCAGAAAATGCAAACTGTAATGAATCTGAAAATCAAATATCGAGAGTCGTTCAGGCCATTTGCTCCATCAGTCAGAGCTGAAAATGTTTCTGATTGGTTTAAACATGATCGACCAAGCCCATACATGCTGATGGTAGCCAATATTCGGGAAGAGCATTGTATGCCAATGACAGAGGAACAACAAAAATTGTTTGGTATTGAAAAACTAAATATCCCAAGGTCAACGCTTCCGGCCATTACACATGTTGATTATTCAGCGCGTATACAAACCGTACACAAAGAAACCAACCCCAAATACCATGCATTAATTTCAAGTTTCAACGACAAGACCGGTTGTCCGGTACTTGTGAACACTTCGTTCAACGTTCGCGGTGAACCCATTGTCTGCACACCGGAAGACGCTTATCGTTGTTTTATGAGAACAGAAATGGATTATCTGGTACTTGAGGATTATGTGCTCGCAAAAACAGACCAGCCGGAATGGAAGCATGATGATTCCTGGAAGGATGAGTTTGAGCTGGATTAGGAAAATACAATATGAACCACGATATACCTGAACTAGATAAAAAAGGCCTTAGACAGTTTGGCCTGGTAACTGGCTCAATCATAGTAGTACTATTTGGCCTGTTGCTACCGTGGTTGTTTGATCTGACCTATCCGTTATGGCCATGGTATGTGGCTTGCGCATTAGGGTTCTGGGCATTACTAGCGCCTGGAACTATGGGTGGACTATATCGAGGATGGATGCGATTTGGCTTATTACTAAACAAAATTACAACACCTGTAATCATTGGGTTGGTATACTTTTTAGCCATTACACCTACTGCACTGGCCATGAAAATATTCGGACGCGATCCTATGCATCGAAAACTGGATGAGAAACTGGAAACATACAGAGTTCCCAGTCATGTAAATGATAAATCTAAGATGGAGAAACCCTTCTGATGCTTGAATTATTGGAAGACCTGTGGGACTTCATGAAAGAACGTAAAAAATTCTGGTTAGCACCCATATTGATTATAATGTTACTACTTGGTGGGCTAATAATATTAGTTCAAGGTTCCGCGGTGGCTCCGTTTATTTATACTTTGTTCTAGAAACAGAAACTATAAGTAATATGAGAGTTATACGTTAGTAAGACGCGTAAAATACTTAGTATGTAACATTTTGCCTTTGTAAACTATATGGTTATAACTAATATATCGGCTCATTTTCCGGCCTGCTAGTTAAACCAGGGATGCCACCGACGGCATGAGCGATAACCGGTGTTTGGAGAGCCCTCGCTTCCAGCAGGATTATAGGCGGGCCTTCGCGATCGGAAGTGCTATGAAGAATTCCAGGTCTGTCAGTTTCTGTCGCATATTGTCGAAGTGTCCCACGAAGTGGACCATGCTCGCAGTTTTTAGTTTCTGATTGAATGTTTCAAGGTTTGTACGCAATGGACCATCGCTGAATCATTAAGATACAGGTATGTGTAAACAATGAGTAATGATTTACTACAGAATATTTATGAGAAGCTGCCAAATATAGTACAGACTGCAGCACTCAACGTGTATGCGTACCGCGTTCATAAAGAACGCTACGGAAAAGAATTTTTCAAAGTTTACAATGATCTTCTGCGCACACAATATTATTCTAAAGAAGAGATTATTAAATATCAGGAAACCGAACTAAAGAAAATCATCCAACATGCCTATGACACAACCAGTTATTATCATGAGTTGTTCGATGCAAACAGCCTAAAACCTGCTGACATCCAGTCCAGAAATGATCTCTATAAGATTCCTGTTTTAACCAAAGATCTAATAAGAGAGAATTTTGATGGTCTTATTAGCAGTAGTTTCAAGAAAAAAGAATTAGTGCATGGCCATACTTCAGGAACCACAGGAACCCCTTTGGATATTCTATGGGACCAAAACACTTGCATTTATACAAACGCTGTTGATTGGCGACAAAAAAACTGGGCGGGAATCAACTACGGCGACAAATTGGCGCTTGTTTTAGGCAGAGTGGTGGTGCCGCCTGGTAAAAAGACACCGCCGTTTTGGAAGATGGATTATATTCATAACCAGCTTTGGATGTCTGCTTTTCATTTGTCCAGTGAAAACATTAAACACTACCTGAAAAAACTGAGACAATATAAACCAGTTGCCATAGAGGGTTACCCATCTACCGTTTATCTAGTGGCAAAATTTCTAAATGAAAGCGGTAACACATTTCCCGTCAAATCAGTTTTAACGTCTTCAGAAACACTTTACCCGTTACAAAAGGAAGCCATTGAAAAAGCTTTTGAATGTAAAGTTTTTGACTTCTATGGTATGGCGGAGCGTGTTCTTTTTTCTACGGAGTGTGATGCGCATACCGATCACCACTTAAATTTTGAATACGGCCTTACAGAAATAGTTGATGACAACGATAATCCATTAGCTGAAGATGAAAAAGGTTTTATAGTAAGTACAAGCCTGCAAAATTATGGTATGCCACTTATAAGATATAAAACTTCAGATGTTTCAGCAATAAAAAGTCAGCAATGTCCATGTGGTCGGCACATGCCCATGCTGGAAAAGATAACCACAAAAGCTGAAGATATTATTGTGTGCCCTGATGGTAGACTTATATCGCCATCAATATTGACACATCCATTTAAACCAATCGAAAATATAGAAGAGTCCCAAATTGTTCAGGAAGACATAAATAATATAACGATAAAAATAGTAAAAAAGGCAGATTTCAAAAATGAAGATGCCGAGAAACTATTAGATGGCCTTAAATATCGCCTTGGCGACGACATGAATATAAACATTGAATTCGTTAGCAAAATAGAACGCTCCGCATCCGGTAAATTTCGCTGGGTAATCTCAAAGGTGGTGAAAGACATCTATGACTTTAATAATTACACCGATTAGTCTTTTGGATGTCGCAGCACAACTCACAGACATGAACCGATTTGGCGCACAAAGCTACACTTTATAACTCAATGCTTAAAACATGAATATACTTTGGTTGTCACATTTAATTCCTTATCCACCAAAAGGAGGTGTATTGCAACGCAGTTATAACTTGATGAAGGAGTTATCAAAATATCATAAATTATATATTGTGTGTTTCTCTCAAAAAGCACTGCACCCAACAGATGAAAAACGCCAACAGGCATTAGATGGGCTGTCTAAAATTTGTGAAATAGCCGGCGTTTTTGACATTAAAAGCGATCAGCATCAATGGGGGCAACATATTCTCGCATTAAAAAGTCTTTTTACAGTAGACCCCTATACAGTGAACTGGATAAAAAACCCTGAAGTTGGTTTAAGAATAGAAAAGGTTGTCAAAGAAAATAACATAGACCTTGTGCATTTTGATACTGTTAGCTTGTGCACCTACTTGAACAATGTCAGCACCTGTAAAAAGGTATTGAACCACCACAATATTGAGTCGCATATGATGCTTCGCAGAGCATCGCAAGAAGATACCTACTTAAAAAAATTATATTATTACCAGGAAGGATTAAAGCTACGGCATTACGAAAGAAAAATATGCAGACATTTTGATTTAAACATAACCTGCTCTAATGCAGACTCAGCCCGCTTACTGGATGACTCACCAGGATTGTTTGTCGACGACATTCCTAATGGAGTTGACCTTGACTACTTTTATCCATTAGGCAGTAAACAAAAAAAGAGCAGCCTTATTTTTGCAGGAGGCATGTCCTGGTATCCGAATGTAGCAGCCATTGAGTTTTTTACAAAAAACGTCTGGCCTGGACTAATAAAAGAGCAGCCCGACACCCAAATGACGGTCGTTGGTCGAAACCCACCTTCATGGTTAAAGGACTTTGCAGATCGCGAAGACGGGTTCACAGTAACTGGCTTTGTTGATGATGTTAGGCCATATATTGATAGCGCTGCAGTATACGTATGCCCGATAAATGATGGTGGTGGCACCAAACTTAAGGTACTGGATGCTTTGGCCATGGGTAAGGCACTGGTAGCGCACCCAATAGCATGCGAAGGCATCGAAGTGACAGACGGTGAAAACGTTTTATTTGCTACAACTCCGATGGAATATATTGATAAAATACAACTGCTGTTTCGTGATGAGCAATTACGTAATCAACTTGGAGAAAATGGACGTAAACTTATAGAAGAAAAATATAGCTTCACGTCTATTGGAAAAAAGCTCAGCGAGCTGTATTCCTCACTAGTGTAGGCGTGTCGTGAGTAGTTAGTCTAGCGCCCCGATCAAAGAGTGCCATACTATTAATCTACAGCTATTTGCAACCGCCTCTTGCCTGAGAATAGCAACCAGCTTTATGATCGAAGCCCTTCAATACTATTGGATACCCGATTGAAACTCCTCAATTTCTGATTTGTTGCGCAATACAACTGGCAAAATCACTGGAGTGATTGGTTACTTTATTATTAGTGCAAAATTTTCATTTCCTAATGATTAATCATAACTATTCTAAAAAGAAAAATCTGGCAAATAAGTAGGCAAGCGCCCAGTTGTAGGAATAACATGTGGCTTTCCATCTCGTCTCGTGATCAATGCCGTTATTTTTCTGTTTATGGTGGGGTTACGCAGGATTCTTTATAATTATCAATGTTTATTCAAAAAGTTATTTATCAAATTCGCTGTTCCTATGGGATATTGATGTAAAACAACATGACCAATTGATTTCGGTATTTCAAAGAATTCCAAATGGGGTATTTTTTCTTTATATTTAGCATGGTAACTGAAATCAATGGCTGTATCACCTCTGGACATAGCTAACAGCGTTGGTTGTTGAATATTTTCCAGCGCAGTAGAAAATTCTGTATTGTAAGAACCTGAAGCTGTCAGTGCCTGTATTGCCAGACTATGAGGAAACAGGCTAGTAAAGATGGGATTGTTTACAATATACAAAGATAATTGGTTAATCATACCCGGTTTAAGGAGCCAGTTAAGCGGCCATTTTGTGGGAGTAAAAGAACCCGGGTATCCTGAGGGTGCGAGAAGTATTAGGCTGCTTACCCGATCTTTAGACTTAGCCGCTGTCCATGCGGCTAAAGAACCGCCCATTGAAGTTCCGACCAGCACTGCAGTTTTTATATTTAACTTGTCCATAAATGCAATAAGATACCGCCTTTGTGTCTCCAGATCATATTTCATAAGCGGCCTGTCAGATCTGCCAAAACCTACTAGATCAAGGGCGATACTATTACTCCCCGTTAGCATGGGTTGTATTTTTTCCCAATGTTCAAGCGACCCTCCAAAGCCATGCAATAGAATTACTACTGTTTCACCTGTTCCATGTGTCTTGTAGCGAATTTCCGACCCAAGCACATTCACAGATGAGCTTCCAGTCGTATTGTTTAATTTTGAAGGAATATTTTTTTGAAAAAGATAGTTGAACCAAGACATAGACAATAATAATGCAATGCAAAATATAGCTAATATTAAAATGTACAACAGCATTGATTTACCTTTAAACATAACAAGCATCACAAATGTGAGAT
>JBEQLM010000109.1:0-5552 GCA_040325975.1 Gammaproteobacteria bacterium
CAAAACAAAACCGAATCTTTCTGCCGACACAATGCCTCAGCAACACAAAACACGACTATATCTTACCAACAATATTAATAAACCATCCCTGACTATCATAATCGAGATCGGTAAGATCATCTGAGAAGTCGGTGAAGTTATAACCAATACCCAGTTTCACGTGCTTGCCCATCTGGCGATAAAGACCTGTGAGCATGCCACTACGGCTATCGCCAATATCAGGTTGTTGCAGGGCACGACCTTCAATTAATAAATCCCACTTATTAACCAGATGCCAGTCTGCTCGTAATACATAGAGATGAGCGTTATTTTTAAAGAACACTGGCGCTACACGGTCATAGGCAATTTCACCTGCACGGTAGCCATATTTGCCACCGATGCTCCAGTCCTGTGTCAGGTCATAGGTCATATCCAGTGACATGATATTGCTCTTTTGAATAAAATCGACGGCAGTGTTTGCAATAGTGACCTGATCTGCCGTTGGCAAATTATAGAAATAGGTATATTTGACCAAAGCGTTAAGACGATCATTCATGACTGGACGATAGCCATAACCCAATACAGCCTCGGTAAAGTTACCACTGTAAAACTCGCCCTGCGTACTTTCACTTTCTGAGTGATTGAGTTTTGTGATAAAGCGCCAGCTGGGTGAGAACTGATACTTAAGACTAGTTTTTGTTAACCATGTCGTGCGCTCACTCGTAGTCGCATCCAGGTTTTCTGTTTCATCAACACGGAACTCAAGCGCACTGGCTAACTTAATTGACTCAAAGCCATAACCAACATCAACACCATAGGCATTTCTACTGGTTATGGCACCGGTGTTATTATCCTGTAACGAGCCAACATCGATTCTCGCGCCAAAGTTCCATTTATCATTGGGCGTCAGATCTACACCCAGTGTATTAGTCAGGCCGGTTGGCACATCACCATGCGTATATTTTTCTTCAACGTAGACACTGGCACTATCAGAATATTGCGACCTGACACCGGTGACCATATTGCCTCGTCGTGAACTTAGACCATTATCAGAACGCTCATTATCCAGCGAATAATTTGCATATAATGTATTTCGGTCATTGTATAGGTATTCTGTACCCAACTTGGCAGCGGCACCTAGATCACCGGCTGATATTTCACCATTCAACTTGAATTGATCTGAAGTACGGTACGCACCACCAACACCAGTGCGACTATTTTCTTCACGGTTGCCATTTTTACTCACTGTATTTTGAGTAAATAAATAGCTACTCCATTTCTCTTTCGAATCATATTCTGCTTTTAATATAATATCGTTACGCTTACCTTCTTTTTGAGTTAATGGAACTGCAGGTGATTCATCAACACGTTCATCCTGTCGATAACCAAAACTGGCCTTCCAGAAATCATCAACAACATAATCAACATTAATTTCATTAGCAGAGGTCTTTAGTCCCTGATCCTGACCTTTATTATCAAGTTTCACCTTGAGTTCGATACCGTCAATCACGGGCATACTCAGAGTGCCGCCCACATGTTCGGTATTATTTAATGCGACAAGGCCTGGCGCAGAATAACCTGCTTCCAGATTCTGTTTATAAATAGTAACCTTGCCTTTGATATCGGTAAACACTTCATCCAGTGCAAGACTAATATCAACTCGATTTGCATTCGCCGAAACATTGCCAGTGATGGGTTGTGCCACGGCAGTGAAGTCAAAACCACCATCATTAGACAGTAAAGTTTCTGGCCCCAAACCAACACTGCTCGCTGTTTGCACTTTCAACCAGGTGCTCGTGGTTTTTCTAAGAGTAATATCAGCACCAGTTAGACTGCTTTCAGTAACACCATCATCAGTTGAAGTGTTGGTAATGCCGACCTTTACCATATCAGCAAACCACGCGTGGCTGCTACCACCAGTGACCACCGTATCAATCTTGTCAAAACCGGGCGTATATTCATAACGTACAACCAGGTGAACAAGGTCACCACTGCTGCCACCATTACCTATCAACATGTCATTGCCAACATTGCCCGATAACGACTCGGACAACATAATACGACCTTGCAGATAATCGATATCATAATCGAGCGCGGCTCTCAGATTCTTGACACCAACAACCATACCGGAGTCTTTGTCACGAATTTCGATACGTACACGATCAGAGCCCATCAAAATATCTTGATGTCTGAGGAAGTACAATGAACCACCAGTACCACGGAATTCATCACGTCCGGCGACCGTGCCAGGGTCCGCGGCAAAACCATCAAAGCTAAATATTTTCTCACCAAAGCTGGTGGCCTTGTCGGTTTCATAATGGAAATTAATACCATAGAGACCACGATCTACATGCGCCAGATCATTATCAGTGTAGCTAGTATTAAAGCTTCCCCACAATAAATGATCAACACCTTTACTCAGTTTGAAATAGAATTTCCCAAGGGTTGGTGCACCCTCTTCGACCGTACCATCATCACCATAAGTCGGATAATAATAGTCAGGATCCATACGCCTGAATAAAGCGTCGGGTGATTTATTCATGAAGTTGCTGAAGATATCATCAATCGGACCTTCCAGCGTATCTAAACTGGAAGTTAACTCCCAGTCGCTCCAGAACTTGCCCTTAATGTAATAAGCAATGCGGCCATCAATAGCCAGATCATTGTCATAATGCGTTTGATCACCGGTGACTAATTTTGCCGGGCCATTGGTGTTGTCACCACTAGCAGTAACATCAGCAATACCGACATAGAACCATTCACTGGTGTCGAGTTTAAGATCACGCAGGAATAGTTCACCACCACCATTTTCATCGAGAACAGCTACTTCCAGTGTATGCAAGCCAACTGGAATAATTTCTTCAAAGACAAATTTACCGTCATCACTGATCGGTGCTGATCGACCCGCCACCCATACATTATGATTGTCTGGAATATCGCTACCATTGACACGTATAGTGCCTCCAGTCTTTGCTATATTCTCCAGTGACAGACGGCTTTTACCAAAACCAATCAGTAATTCTTTTTCGGCATCGTGATCACGCAAACCGGGTTCCTGTTCATCAACCACCCACAGAAGCTGGCTTTCAGTTTGATCAAAACTGCCGTTTTTATCGTACACGCGAAGCAAATATTTAAGCTCACGGCCTGGCGCCTTATAAATATCAAAATTCGCACGCCACTGAGCATAGCCTTTGCCATCAAGTTCCACTACAGCTAGAGGCGTATCTCGTTCAGACTGATCTTTATCAAAAATTCGGATCTCAGATTTGTCGATAAAGCTTGGGTAATTACTATAAATCTTGAAGCGAACTTCATCTTCATTGTGTTCTGTTTCTGGCTTATCTTTATAGCGTATAGAGCCTGGCCAGGCAGTGACATTGAGGCGCGGTTTCAACTCAAGGCCATCATAATGCAGTTGTACATTAGCTTTTTCCAGCGCGGTATCGGTACAACGCTGCATATCCTCTGTACTCTTATTTGGATCATGCAATGGTTTACCATCAACAGTAATACGCATGAGATTTAGCGCATAAGGATCTTTAAGCTTAACGACACGTTTAAAACGAGTAATTTCCAGACCTTCTTCTTCTTCCAATGTTGCTAGATCATCGTAGATAGCCTCAATCAAAACATGTGATGAATCGGTGTCAGAAAAACCCGTGTTGACTACATCTGAAGATTGCACATCACCGCGGCCTTCATATTCGACCTGCTTTTCAGTGAGATTGAGTTCTTTCATGACCAGGTCTTTAACACGTCGTGCACGTGCCGTAGATAAACCAATGTCATCGCCATAAATCATCATAGTGCGTCGATCTAATCGTTCATTGGCAGTAAAGCCAACAAAACGCAGGCGTGCGTTACTCTTGCCTTGCAGACCTTTAAGAATCATAGCCAGTTGACCATCATAATTAAGTGGCATCACCGGTTTGCCTTTATCAAAATAGATCGGCTGAACATTGCCGGATGGTGGTTCATAAACTCGAGTAACCGTTTCAGCCGTTGCCTGTTCAGGACAAACCTGTGGCTCGTCCGGTAGCTCTGCCAAAGCATCGTCATACCAGAACTCAACTTCAATTCGGCGATTTATTGATCGACCCTTATCAGACTCGTTGGAAGCAATAGGCGCATCAGCACCACGACCATTACTGGTAATTGCACGATTTGGTAACTTAAGCGCTTCCTGCACTGCCAATGCGGTACGACGAGCTCGTGCTTTAGACAAACCGGTATGCGTACCATAGATACGCTCTTCACGACCCGCTAATGGAATATTGTCGGTATGACCAATCAGTTTGACGGTAATATTTTCCTTGCCCTTAAGATTAATCATGGCCTGAGAAATTTGACGTAAAAATTGATCCGACACGCTAGAAACATTTTCATTGAACTGCAATGGTGGCACCAGATTCTTAATACGGGCACGTTTCGAATGACCTTCTTGATAACGCAATTTACACACGGTTTCGATGCGGCATACCTTAATGCGAGTCATCTGACCAGCGATCACCACATCCTTTTCAACGATTTTTTCTTTTATTTCATCGTACCAGACCTGAACTTCAACTCGACGGTTGATAGTACGACCTGCATTGGTTTTGTTAGTCGCTAATGGCTCGTGTTCACCCATACCATCATAGGAAATTGCCTCTGGTGGTAACTTCAGTGCTTTCTGAAAATATTCAGCCGTGGTACCTGCACGTTCCCGTGACAAACCAACATTGTCTTTATATTTCTTTTTAAGTCTGCCAGAGAGTTTTTGATCATCCGTATGACCAATAAAATGCAGACGCACATTTTTACGATTTTTCACTTTATCTAACACACCACGTAATAATTCCGTATAGTTTGCTGGAATATCAGCACCGCCAGATTTAAATTGAATAGGCGGTACGATATTCTTCAGCTTTTTGGTGGTCACCTCCTGCTCTAATACATTCTTTTTCTCAATCTTGTCGCTAATTTGCTCAACATCTTTCATCTCCCATACCGTGAACTTCTCATCAACTGGCAGATGCATTTCCTGATTAGTTTCGATGTCATCTTTTTCTTTTAGAGCCTCGGATTCGGTAATGATATTCTGTTCATCAACCTGCGTTACCGTTGAGATAGGCGTTTCGGCAACAGCAATACCCGACAGCAGACACAAAATCAGAGCCATAGCAGCAGACACCCATCCATTACTAAAACGGAGTAGCTGAGTGCTGTTAATTTTTTGTAGATCGCTAATCATCAGTCGATGCTACCTCTAACCGGAGGGCCACCACGACGCCAGAATATTTCAGTTTCAATGGTCATTGCAGAACAACAATCTTTCTGTTCACGCAATTTCATAATCTCTTCTTCGATGGCATCAATACGATCATCGACTAGACCACTACTCTCAATATCGGCGAGATAAGAAATTCTCAGAATTGACGCGCCTTTACTCAATTCTTCAAGCAATAGATTAAGACGTGGTTTCCATTGCAGGCGAATTTCAGTGCTGTTTTTCTCAAACACAGGGGCGGCAATATCCAGACGAATCACACGATGAATAGTGGCAGCAAAATTAAATTTCATCATCTTGC
>JBEQLM010000010.1:0-16453 GCA_040325975.1 Gammaproteobacteria bacterium
GAAGTACCACCGGCACCTTTAGCCAGATTCTTCTCAACAGCCGCTACAGCTTCTGCCTGACTAGCGTATGAAGCCAGTTCATTTGGCTCATCAAAGTACTCCATACCAAAGGTATAGTGGTATTCGGCCAAATCTTCTTTAGTTTTACCTTCTGCGGGACCAAATGCTTTAACAGAACCCAAAGCCGCTTTCAAAGAAGCACTTACGCCAGCAACATTAGTTTCAACACGGAAAGCCGCTGCCATGTACTCAGGATTAGTGTAAGCCACCTGAACTTTGCCAGCCACTTTAGTGATTGATACACGTTGCGCCGCAATATACCCTGCACGACTATGACTCGCACCCGCTTTTTTCAGCGTAGCATTGGTAACAACAATAATGTGTGCATCATTATAAGGTGAGTAATCACCCGCAATTTCAAAACCATTGCCTTGAAGCGCCTTCTTTACAGTAACGATTTTGTCAGCAACGTCACCACCACTGCTTGAACCTAAAACGAATGGCAACATTTCACCTGCAGCCTGAACTGCAACTGATGCCACACTAAGTACGGCAACAGCAATACCTGCTAACCATTTTGATTGAACTGATTTCATACTTTTTTCCTCTCCAATTTAGTATTTTTTTATTCTACTTTTCAGCTTGGCTGCTCCAAAAAACAAGAAACAGTTTGCTGCTTATAAACGTAGGCTGAGTAATGTAATTCAATTCAACTACACAATGCAAGCCTTAGTCTTCGATAGTCATAAAAAAAGGCCCCCAACTGGAGGCCTTTATTATCAAGCACTTATATTCTAATTTGTTAAATTAGTACTTCCAGGCCCAACCGACCTGAATTTCTTTCTGTTCCATTTCTAATTCGATATCTGATCCACCTACAGCTGTGCCACCATCAAATGGATTTGGACCTTTAACCGAAGTATTTGGTGCAATCATCACAGCCAGATTGAATTCCTGATCTGTACCCATAGGCATGGTCATACCAAAAGTAACATGTTGCTCCATAACAGCTGGTGCAAGTATATTGAACAACATCTGAGATTCAGGAATTGGCATATCACCCTTGCTATAGCCAACACGGTAAGTATTGCCACCTGCGGTTATTTCATAACCCAGTTTCATAATGGTCATATCTTCCCAGCCAAAGCCTGCACCATTTGAACCACCCAAACATTGTGTAAAATCACCAGCCATACAACCAGTAGGAGGAAGCAAATTCTGAATAGGATTAGCAATAGATGCAACACCAGAGTAATTAATACGCTGCACATCAAACACTACCTTACCCGTACTGCCTAAGTCATAAGCCAAACCAATAGTGTAGGTTTCTGGAATATCAAAATCACCTGCTCCTGCAAACAAGTCACTGTATTCACCAAACTTAGTCATGGCGATCTTTGACTGATAACTAGCACCCAATGTCAAATTATTAAGTAGCTCACCTTGATAACCTAGTTTAAAACCTGCACCCTTAGAGTATGAATGTCTATTACCAGATACATTATCTCCTACACCATCTGCGGCAAAGCCACCGAAACCATCTATGCCTTGTGCAGAAAAACGTTGAGCCGCAAGAACCATACTCACACCAATTGCATTATTACTGCTACCCTTTTTCGCCATGCTGAGATTAACAAATGCCTGCTCAAGATTAACACCCACATCGCCTGCACCAAAAAGACCCGCGCCCCCTGGTGATGCTGCTGCTGGGTATTCTGTATTCATACCACCATTACCATAAACTGAAATGCCCATTACACTATCACTATCCACCTGCCAGCTATAAGCAAACTGTGGAATAAAAAACAAATCATTCTCACTGACATATGTTTCACCAGGTACAGCATTAGTGAAAGAAGCGCCAGTAGGAGCACCCGTGACGGTAAAACCACGATCAGAAGGACTAAATAGTGCAAGACCCACATCCATACGCTCACCAACAAATGCCATGCCAGCAGGATTGGTCGCTGCTGCCAATGCATCTTGCGAGTAAGCAACACCCGCTCCCGCTAAACCTTTTTCTTTTGTACTGTAACCGTGTGCAAAATAACCATTGGTTGCCTGCGCAACTGGCATGGCAAACAAACCCGATACCGTTGCAGCTAATATTAACTTATTCTTATTTACTAACATTGACTTCTCTCCCGTAAAAAACAAAAAAAGTGACACATACATACATATATATAACAGTCGCTTCCAATTAACCAATCATACGAATACTACGCAATTAAAACCAAGCACCAATTACCGTCCAGTGATTAATATAGCCAAGAGTTGGAGGGCAATATACCGCACAAAAATATAATATACAATACAGAACATAATAGACTACCTGGCAACTTTTTGTGTGTTGGGGAACTATTAGCCTGCACACAGAATCATAGGTTATTATGAATTTTATTCCATCTTTCCATCGCTTAAAAACTACCTTTCGTCTGCTTCTGTGTAGTACTCTGATACTTGCTAATAGCTCTATTCGTGCAGAACTCCCCGAACTGGGCGACCCTACCTTACAAACTTTCAGCAGTGAAGAAGAGAAAAAACTGGGTTCGATGTTTTATCGAACACTGAAAAACAATCTGGTTTTCATTGATGATCCGCAACTTAATTATTACATTAAAAATTTGGGGCAAAAATTAGCCACGCACTCTGATGCCGCCAGTAAGGAATTTAATTTCTTTATCATTAATTCCCCGGTGATCAACGCCTTTGCTGGCCCCGATGCACATATAGGTATTAATAGTGGTTTATTTCTGGAATCTGCTAATGAAAGTCAGTTGGCCAGCGTAATGGCTCACGAAATTTCACATGTTTCACAACGACATCTGGCTAGAGCTATTAATGAATCAGGCGGCTCATCAATTGCCACTTTTGCTACCATACTCGCCGCCATTCTTCTTGGCGCACAAGATCCACAGGCGGCACAGGCAATTTTGTATACGGGGCTGGCTGGCGCGCAACAAAACGCCATCAACTTCACACGCAGTAATGAGTATGAAGCTGATCGAATTGGTATAGGCATACTTGCCCGAACAGGCATCAATCCACAAGGCATGGTGGACTTCTTTTCAACTTTGTTATCAAAAAGCGGTGATGGCGGCATTGAATATCTCAGAACACATCCACTCAATACCAACCGTGTTAGCGAAGCCAAAGATCGAATAAAAAATATACAGCTCAATCTGCCCACAGATAGTCAGGATTTCCAGTTTGCCCACGCAAGACTTGAAGTGCTTAGCAATGCAAACTCATTAATAAGTACCAGGGACAATGCAGCAGCATACAATAATGATATAAGCCTCTATAAATACTCGCTTGAACTGATTCGTAATAATGAATTAATAAAGGCGATTAAAAATCTTGAGGCCTTATCAAGAAGAAATAATCATCCATGGATAAAACTGGCACTAGCCGAAGCCTATCAATCAAACAATCAAAGTCGAAAATCACTCCGTTTACTGAAAGAACTTTCAGAACTTTTCCCGGGCTACTTACCCGTCACATTACTCTACGCAAGCACACTGACGACAAATGGCCAGCCCAAACAAAGCATTTCTCTTTTGAAGCACCAATTACAGATTAATGATCAAGCCATCATCTATAAAGCACTGGCCCAGGCCTATTTTAAAAATGGACAAATTGGTGCAGCACTTGAAGCAACCGGCAATCAATATGAAAAAGAAGGTTACTACGAACTCGCTTTACAACAATATGATATGGCCCTGCAACAACCCAATCTCAGCATCACAACAAAAAAACGATTACAAACAAAAAAGGAAACTGTAAATATTGCCGTAAATAAAAAAGAATGATTCTATTTAAGCAGTAACTTATATACTAATTTTACCGACTAATTAGCAACAAAATAATTCCATTTTTTAATATGAATTATTTTTCAAAAAGAGCTCTTGCTATATGATTTTTAAGTAGTATGCTATATGCCTTTATCTCAATACTGATTATCATTTCGATACATCTAACTAAGATAACTATTAACTATAAAAAAATAGGACTTTCAACGGATAGGGTCATCCATCAACCTAATGAGGAGTAACAAATGCAAGGTTTTATGCATAAGATATCAACTACCGTCTCGGTAGCCGCGTTAAGCGCTTGCCTTGGTCTAGCAACACCTCTCACTGTCAATGCTGCAGATAATGCAGATATAACAAAAGGAAAGGAATTGGCATTTGACAGGAAAAAAGGCAACTGCCTGGCATGTCATGGCATTGCTGGTGGCAAATTACCAGGTAATATAGGTCCACCACTGGTCGCTATGAAAGCAAGGTTCCCTGACTATAACAAGTTAAGAGATCAGATTTCTGACGCGCGCAAAAATAACCCAAATACAATCATGATTCCTTTTGGCCCACACGCTGTACTTTCTGCGAAAGAAATAGTCCTGGTAGCCAAATTCATCCACACACTATAGGTAACACAAATGGATCAGCAACGTAGAATTCTACTTAAAAGCACACTGGCGGCCAGCGCAACAACCATGGCTATCAGTGCAGGCTTACTCACCCCCAAGGCAGTTTTAGCTGCCTGGAACACCGCCGCATTCAACGCTAAAGATGTTGATGCTGCGTTGACCAGTGCATATGACAGCACTGCTCTAACAGACAGCAACAAAATTAAACTTAAAGCGCCTGATGTTGCCGAAAATGGCGCTTCTGTCACTATTACCGTTGATAGCAAACTGGATAAAACTGAAGCCATCAGCATTCTTGTAAAGAACAATGCACAACCTTTAACTGCGACCTTTAAGTTTGGCGCTAAAACAGAAGGCTTTATTACCACTAACATTAAAATGGGTAAATCTTCTGATGTCATTGCTGTTGTCAAAGCTAATGGCAAACTTTACACCACCAAACAGCAAGTCAAAGTCACCATCGGTGGTTGCGGCGGTTAATCAAAAGATTCGAGGATATAGAAAATGGCTACAAGTTCAACAATTCAAGTTCGATCCAGCGTTAAAAAAGGCGTTGCTACAATTAAGTGCCTGGTCAGTCACCCTATGGAGACTGGCATGCGCAAAGACAAAAAAGGCAAGCTCATTCCTGCCAAGTTCATTCAGAACCTTTCCTGTGAACATGCTGGAAATGTAGTACTGGATGCCGAGCTCAATGGTTCAGTATCAACCAACCCCTATATCAAGTTCAAATTCAGTGGTGCTACAAAAGGTGACACCATCAAAGTGAGCTGGGTAGACAATAAAGGTGATAAGGACTCAGTCGAGGTTGAAATTCCAACCAAGCGCAGAAGAAAATAACAGGCATAACCACACTAAAAGGTGAACCATGAAAAAATATTTAGCAGCTCTATCTGTCTTGCTGATGATTGCCACTCCTGTCGTGACGCAAGCATCACCAGATGGTGACCTGAAAAAATTCCGATCCTACTTCACAGATAAATTTCCAGAAGTACCCATGGCAGATTTTGTCAATGGCGTTTACTCTGTAGATAAGGCGTCTCGTGAACAATGGGAAGAATTTGAAGAATTCCCCGCTTATGAGATCTACATCTCCAAAGGTGAGAGTTTATTCTACAAAAAATTTGCTAATGGCAAAAATTTTGTCAGTTGCTTCCCTGACTATAAAAAAGGTGTTCGTCAGAACTACCCTCATTTCGATAAGGCTAGCGGCAAAATCGTTACAATGGAAGGCGATATTAATAAATGTTTAACTGACAATGGCGAAAAACCATTTGGCTGGAAAAAAGGCAAAATTGCTTATGTTGGTGCCTACATTGCGTATATGTCCAGAGACAACAAGCTCAATGTTAAAGTACCTAACGACGCCAAAGCTATTGCTGCTTACGAGCGAGGCAAGGAACACTTTTACGCAAAACGTGGTCAATTGAACATGTCATGTGCTGACTGCCATTACTATAATGCGGGCAATAAAATCCGTGCAGATATCCTCAGCCCGGCTTTAGGGCATCCTACTGGCTTCCCTGTTTATCGAAATAAATGGGCTTCCAAGTCAGGTGATGGCATGGGTACTCTTCACCGTCGTTATGGTGGCTGTAACAAACAGGTACGCGCCAAACCATTCAAAGCACAAAGCGATGAATACAAGGCACTGGAATATTTCCATACCTACATGAGTAATGGTCTTGAATTAAATGGTCCTAGCTTACGTAAGTAGTACTTGATAATTCAGGTAAAACAAAAAAGCCCGGTATTAACCGGGCTTTTTTATGTTTATTTTTTTATTCCGGGAAGAATAAAAAGTGAAGATGGTGGGCCGTCCGCGACTCGAACGCGGGACCATCGGATTAAAAGTCCGGTGCTCTACCAACTGAGCTAACGGCCCGAGGCGCGTATGATACTTGGACTCGACAAGAAAAACAAACCCTTAAACCATAAGTCTTAAAAATAATTACTGATAGCGCGTAACATCATCGAGACCGGCTTCTTCAAAGCCTTTTTTACGGTATCGACAAGAGTCACATACACCACAGGCCTTACCTTCTAAATCAGCCTGATAGCAGGAGACCGTGCGGCTGTAGTCAACACCTCGTTCGATCCCGGCACGAATAATCTCGGCCTTAGTCATATCAATCAATGGTGTGTGAATACGCAAGCCCTGCCCCTCAACTCCCGCTTTGGTGGCTAAATTGGCCATTTTCTCGAAAGCCTCTATATAAGCCGGTCGACAATCAGGGTAACCCGAATAATCCACTGCATTCACGCCAATGAATATATCTGCTGAATGATTAACCTCAGCAATAGCCAACGCATGTGCCAAAAATACTGTATTTCGAGCAGGAACATAAGTGACAGGAATACCCGGCTCAATGTGATCAGGCACATCAATCGTTTTATCAGTGAGTGCTGAGCCACCTAATACGCCATCATCCAGCCTGATAATCTGATGTCGAATACCATAATCGCGAGCAATCACTCTGGCAGCCTCCAGTTCGGAGACGTGTCGCTGTCGATAATCGAAACTCAGGGCAATACATTCATAATCTTGTTTAGCGATAGCCAGTACGGTGGTTGAATCCAGACCACCGGACAATAAAACAATCGCTTTTGGTTTTTCTAAATCTGAGATACTCATTATCGACCCGGCTCATCGCCCCAAAGATATTTATGTAATTGAATCTGCATTCTCACTGGCAAGTGGTCGCGCAATATCCAGTCGGCCAGTTCGCGCTCTTTTAGAACCTGATGACTCACCGAGAATAAAACCTCACAACGTTCTGCCAGATCATATTTTTCCATCATTGAGCAAGACCATCGGTAATCCGACTCATCACAAATGACAAATTTCAGCTGATCTTTGGCATCGAGGTACTCGATATTCTCATACAGATTTTTCTCCACCTCACCTGAAGCGGGGGTCTTCAAATCCATGACCTTGATAACTCTAGGGTCCACCTCGGCAATACTCAGAGCACCACTGGTTTCCAGCGAAACCTCATAGCCCTGATCACACAAGCTCATTAACAGATCATTGCAATGCCTCTGAGCCAGCGGTTCACCACCGGTCACGGTAATGTATTTTGCCTTAAAGCTCGCGACTGTCTCGATAATCTCATCCAGACCCAGCCAATCACCACCACTGAAGGCATATTCGGTATCACAATAATTACAACGTAGCGGGCATCCTGTCAGGCGCACAAACACGGTCGGCAAACCGACGGTTCGCGATTCACCCTGCAGGGAGTAGAATATTTCGAATATTCGGAGTTGATCCGGATGAACAGCCACTAATTAATGACCTTCGCGCTGAATACGCTCCAATCGTTCATTCGCGGTCTTGGCTAAATTAGTATCAGGAAACAATTTGATAATCTGCTGCAGGCTTTCCCGCGCCGCAGACCAGTTCTTCATCTCATAATAAACATAAGCAATTTTCAGCCTCGCGCCCTGCACCTTGGAGCTATCTGGATACCTGGCAATTAAACGCTGAAACTCACTCAAAGCCTGCTTGTATTGGCGATAGGCATAATTCGCTTCACCCAGCCAGTACTGTGCATTATCTGCATATTGACTATTAGAGTAGTTTTTAAGAAAGCCTTCGAAAGCAACGATGGATTGCTTGTAACGGCCTTCCTTCAACAAGGAAAACGCCTTGTCGTAGGTAGATTTACCATTATTATCCGCACCGGCAGAGGCTGGCGGTGTTGATCCCCTGCCCGGAGCAGGAACCGGTGCCGACAAAGCCGAATTAGGTGAAGAGGTTTCAATCGCATTGATACGCCTGTCCATATCAGCATACAAACTACGCTGACGCTGCTTAATCGTATTGTACTCGTAGCCTTGCTGATCCAGTTGCTCACGCAGCACAGATACCTCTTCCTGCAAAGCCTCAATCTGCTGAGACTGCTGCATCAACAACTCTGAACCCACCATTCGTTCCATGCGTTCAAGACGTTGTTTTACACTCATCATAGATATGACATCTTTTTCTACGCCATAAGCTGAAGAAGCAAAGACAAAAAACATTGATACGACAATTAGACGCTTAAACATAGGTCACCCGATTAATTACTCTTTTGAATATAAAAATAGCTTATTGATAAACCAGTTCTGCTCGACGATTCAAATGCCACGTGGATTCATCATGTCCCAAATTGGCCGGTTTTTCCTCGCCATAACTAATAATAGTCACTTGATCACTTGAAGCCCCCTGGAACATCAACAAACGTTTCACTGCTTGCGCACGACGATCGCCCAAAGCAATGTTGTACTCACGTGTTCCCCTTTCATCGGTGTGACCTTCCAGTCTGATGCTTGCACTGGGGTTCGCTGATAAATATCGACCGTGATGTTTGACCAGTTCAATGAAATCGTCAGCAACCTTGCTGCTGTCAAAATCAAAATAAATGATACGTCCAGCCAGCACACTATTTGCATCATTTATCGCACCGGCCTCATAAGAAACCGATAATGCCTGACCTGAACGACCACCTTCACCACCGACAGAACCTACCTGCGCACCATCAACCGAATCATCAGCATCGGGTTTTACATTCGCATCACAGCCGACCAAAGCCACGGCCATTAATAAAATTAGTAAATAATTTTTCATCTCTTTCTCCTAATTTGTAATTCTAAATTTGTATTTTTAAAGGACAAGCACTGTTCAACTTAGCCTATAACCAGTTAATTTCTCACCGAAGACCATGCTGGCTCTCTCACTTCACCATCAGACAAAACCAGACGCTGCTTATGCCTGCCATCGGTTGATACTGCCGCCAAAACGGGTCGGCCCTGATGCTGTGAGGCATAAAGAATCATACTACCATTGGGTGAAAACTCTGGTGATTCATCCAACGGGCCATCGGTCACTTGCTGCACCAAACCTGTCTCCAGATACAATACCGCCACTCTAAAAACATTATTCTCGCCCTGCACAAAACTAATAGCCTTGCCATCTCGTGAAATACTGGCATTCGCATTATATTTACCTTCAAAGGTCAAACGCTGAGCTTTGGCACCGGCCTCAACAGAAATTCGATATAACTGCGGTTTGCCACTACGGCTTGATGTAAACACCAGTGATTTTCCATCCGGCATCCACACCGCCTCAGTATCGATCGACCAGTGTTTGGTAATACGCGTCAAACGCTTATTGATTAAATCCATAATATAAATATCTGGATTGCCGTCTTTCGACAAAGTCACCGCCAATTGAGTTCCATCCGGTGACCAGGCCGGCGCACCATTAATGCCCTTAAATTTTGATACCAGCCTACGCTTCGCCGTATGAATATAATGAATAAAAATTTCCGGCAGACCGTGTTCAAAAGACACATAAGCCAACTGTTTACCACCTGGCGACCAGACTGGTGACATAATCGGCTCAGCGGAGGTTAATAAATTCTGTGGATTAAAACCATCTGTATCAGCTGTCTGCAATAAATATTTGATAGCCTTACCTGGCATCTGCTTAGCCGTGATATAGGCAATACGAGCATCAAAGGCACCAGGCAAGCCGGTCAGGCTCTTGATGATGTGATCACTAATGCGATGTGCTACCGACCGCAAAGAACTTTTTGTCGCGGCAAAGCTATAACCCAGCAACTGCTCACCCTTGAGCACATCAAACAATCGAAAATAGACCTGATAGTTATCTGCAGATTCCTTTTTGATACCACCGATAATCAAATGATCAACACCAATCATTCGCCACGATGGAAAATGAACATCTTCAGGCTTCTGCGGATAAGCGACCAGGTCCTTTGTTGGCAAAGGTGAAAACTTGCCACTACGCGCCAAATCAGAAGTCACAATCGCAGACACATCAGCATCACCAAACTTAACACCACCGGGCCACTGAAACGGTACCACCGCTATAGGCAGGGAACCTTCAACGCCTTCTGTAATCTCGATGTTCAGCACCGCGTGAGTTAGCGAACAAAAAAGCAACAGTATCAATCCAAATAAATAACGCTTCATAAACTTATAACCTTAAAATTCATAACAGAGTAATCACCGCAGATTAATTACGCGGCTTGAAAGTAAAATGAATCTCACGATCAAAAACCTCGGGACTTGGTGGTGGTGGCAATGGTGATGCTTTTCTTACCGCACGTTCTATAGAGCGTTGAAAAGCCAGATCATTCGCGCATTTTTTTAAACTCACATCCATCACATCACCCAAAGAGGTCTGAGTCACAATCACTTCACAGGACATGCTCGATGTAGAAGTCACAGGGCGCAGCCAGTTACGTTCAACTTTCTGCTCAATCAACCTGACATACTGTGAGCGCAAAGATTGCAGCTTAGAATTTTTTTCTTTTGCCTGACGTGCTTCTGCTTCCATACGTTCTTCATCCGCCAGCTTTCGTTGCAATTCAGCCGCCTCATCCTTTCGTCTCCTTTCTTCATCAAGCTTGCGCTTAGCCTCTAGCTCTTCCTGTTTACGCTTTTCTGCTTCGACCTTTTTCTTTTCTGACTCAATCCTTTTTTTCTCAGCCAGATTCTTTTTCTTTAAATCATCCAGACGTTTTTTTTCAATCGTTTGTTTTTTCTTAATGTCAGCTAAACGCTTTTTCTCAGTAGCGAGCTGTTTTTTAGCTTTTTCTTTCTGCTCGAGATTTTTCTTTTTTTTCTTATCGTCTGCCTGCTTCAACTTGTTAGCTTCTGCCTCGATTTTAGCGACATCAACAACAACCGCTTTAATCGTTTTTTTATCTGAACTAGCAGGTTTATGCACTTCACTGCTGCTCAAATTAACGCCCAACAGTATGATCAAAATAAAATGAAAAACTATAACAGCCAATAAAACTATCGGCTTTTTCTTAACATCGTTGAGTAAACCAGATGAAGTCATTATCTTCCTGTTGAAGCCTGATTATCCGGTTGATCGGTCATCAAACCCACTTTATCCACTCCGGCTGTTTGCAGTAATACCATGGCGTTGGTAACGCTACCATAACTCACATTCTTATCACCACGAACCATCACCGGTGTTTCAGGCCGATACTTAAGCACGGCGGCGACACGATGCACCAGCACTTCTTCACTAATGGGGTCATCAACATGCTCACCAATATTCAAAAAGTATTCGCCTATTTTATTCACCGTCAGCACCACTGGATCTTGCTGATCGGGTGGTAAGGGATTAGCACTCGCCTGTGGCAAGTCAATTTCTACGCCCTGTTGCAACAAGGGCGCAGTAATCATAAAAATAATCAACAGCACTAGCATCACGTCGATATATGGCACAACATTTATTTCTGCAATGGCTCTACGTTTACGGTGATCAGCCATGTCTATTACTCTTTATCCTCAGCCACCGCAGTACCACCAGCGTGTTGTAGAGCATGGCTTTGACGCTGCAAAATAGTCGCAAATTCTTCTGCAAAGTTTTCAAAGGAAATAGCTAGTCTATCGGCGCGTTCTGCATAGCGATTGTAAGCAATCACCGCAGGTATAGCCGCAAACAAACCCATGGCAGTAGCAATTAATGCTTCAGCAATGCCCGGTGCTACCATAGCCAAACTAGCCTGCTGCACAGAACCCAATGCAATAAACGAACGCATAATTCCCCAGACCGTGCCAAACAGACCGATGTATGGACTAATCGAACCAATCGTCGCCAGCATCGACAGATGCACATCCAGCCGTTCTTCTTCTCGTGCCAATGCCACTTTCATACTACGCTGCACACCAGACAACATCATTTCTGCATTATTTGTTGTATGTTTTTGCAAGCGAATATACTCCGAGAAACCCGCCACAAAAATTCTTGCCAGGCCACATTCATCATCCGCATTTTTTTTAATCCGGGCATACAATTCAGCCAGATTAATGCCCGACCAAAATTGATCTTCAAAGCGCATGGTATCTTCACGTGCATTCTTGAGCACATCATATTTAAGATAAATAATGACCCATGACAAAACCGAAGCACACAATAAAATAAACATCACTAGCTGCACGGTAAAACTGGCACGTGCGACCAGACTCAATAACGACATATCAGCTTCCACTGACAACCCCCTGTTTAATTTTTGACAACATCATTTCTGGTATTACCATAGGTGTAAATTTTTCCGCATTAATGCAGGCGACTTTTATTTCTGCAAGACAAATCAGTGTTTCATCGGATGCTCGAATTACTGATTGCGAAAAATCAAAACTAGCACGACCACAATGACTTATTATTGTTTTTACTATTAATTCATCATTAAATACAGCTGGCTTTTTATATTGCGCCGATAAACTATGCACTGCAAAAATAACACCCAGCTCTTTAATTAACTGATCTTGCTCGAAACCAAAACTACGCAACATTTCAGTACGCGCACGTTCCATGAATTTAAGATAATTAGCGTAATAAACCACACCGCCCGAATCCGTATCCTCATAGTAGACACGCACTGGCCACAAAAATTCATTTTCTGAAATAGTCACAAACACGAACTCGTATATTATATTTATTGTTAATTATTTTTTGCCGATTCAATCACGTTCTGGCAGCTCAAGCGTTGCCTGAGTCAGTTGTTCATTCACCGGTTGTTTGAGCCCAAAATGACGATAGACACTCGGTGTTGCCACCCGGCCACGCGGTGTACGCATCAGATAACCCTGCTGAATTAAATAAGGTTCGATCACATCTTCAATAGTATCGCGTTCTTCACCAATCGCCGCTGCAAGATTTTCTACACCGACCGGGCCGCCATTGAATTTATCAATAATCGCTCGTAATAAACGGGTATCCATCACGTCAAATCCAACCGGATCGACATTCAGCAATTTAAGCGCTTTCGATGAGACGTCGGCGGTGATTTTACCGTCAGCTTTGACTTGCGCGTAGTCACGCACTCGACGCAACAAACGATTAGCAATACGCGGCGTACCACGAGCACGGTGCGCAATCTCAGTGGCACCTTCAATATCCATTTCAACATTTAAAATATTAGCGGTACGCTGCACGATATGCGTTAAGTCTGGCGCCGAATAAAAATCGAGACGCAGAACAATTCCAAAACGATCACGCAGTGGCGAAGTCAATGAACCCGCTCTAGTGGTGGCACCGACCAGAGTAAACGGCGGTAAATCTAATTTAATCGAACGCGCAGCCGGGCCTTCACCAATCATAATATCCAGCTGATGATCTTCCATCGCGGGATACAAAATTTCTTCGACCACTGGACTGAGACGATGTATTTCATCGATAAATAAAACATCGTGCGGTTCCAGGTTAGTCAGCAGTGCTGCCAGATCACCGGGGCGTTCCAGCACCGGCCCTGAAGTAGAATGCAGCGTTGCATTCATTTCATTGGCAACGATATGCGCCAATGTTGTTTTACCCAAACCCGGAGGTCCAAAAAACAATAAATGATCCAGGGCTTCACGACGGCCTTTAGCCGCCGGAATAAAAATTTCTAGTTGTTCAGTGACAGCAGGTTGCCCACGATAGTCTTTGAGCAAGTGTGGTCGAATCGCACGATCGATCGAAACTTCCTCATCAGATTGCTCAGCAGTAATGATACGTTCCTGTGTCATTTTTTCACCATGCTCTGTAGCGCGGCTTTAATAATTTCTTCGGTGGTCAAACCTTCAGTAGCAACAAGACGAACCATTTGACTCGCTTCCTGCGCTTTATAACCCAACGAAGTCAATGCACTCACCGCATCGCTGATCGGATTCGAATCCACTTTTAAACCAGCCACACTGCCGCCACCGGGTAACACCGCAGTTGCATTCTTTGCTAATCGATCACGTAATTCCACGATCAAACGCTCGGCGGTTTTTTTACCAACACCGGGTAATGCGGTTAAAGATTTGGTATCGCTTTCCATAACACAGCGGGTAAATTCTTCAGCCGTCACACCAGAAAGAATGGTTAAGGCCAACTTGGGGCCGACACCATTAATTTTGATTAGGTCTCTGAATAGCTGACGCTCGGACAGACTATAAAACGCATACAGTAATTGCGCATCCTCACGCACTACCATATGAATGTGTAAGGTGACTGATTCACCCATCGCTGGCAATTGGTAAAAGGTCGACATCGGCGCCTCCAGTTCGTAACCGACACCCTGCACATCGACCAATAATTGCGGCGGTTGTTTTTCCAGCAAATGCCCGCTCAATCGACCGATCATAACCAACGTCCTCGACGCGAACCGCGTACCACACCCACTGATTTAACGTGCGCATGATTGGCATGACACATGGCTATCGCCAGCCCATCCGCTTCATCGCTCTGTAATATTTGTTCCAGACCTAATAATTTCTGCATCATTATTTGTATTTGTTGTTTGCTCGCCGCGCCCGTGCCGACCACGGCTTTCTTGATAACACGCGCCGCATATTCATCGACACTCAGATTAGCCTGAACACCGGCACAAATCGCCGCACCGCGTGCCTGCCCCAACTTGAGCGCAGAATCGGCATTGCGACTCATAAACACCTGCTCAATCGCCATCGAATCTGGCTGCCACTCTTCAATCACCGCGGCCACTTCCCGAAAAATGATGCCCAGTCGTTCCGGCAAAGCATCGCCTTTAATAGGAATAAAACCACTGGCTACATAACTGTGGCGAAAACCATCGGTGTCTAGAATGCCATAGCCCGTCACACGAGAGCCTGGATCGATACCGATGATGCGTATTTTTGTTTTCAAAGTTCAGCCACTATTTTTATTAGTATTATTGAGAAAGCAGCTCCATGACTTCATCAGAAAAATCAGCATTGGTATGCACTTCCTGCACATCATCGAGATCTTCCAGGGTATCGATCAGACGCATGATTTTCTCTGCATCCTCGAATGTCACATCCGTGGTATTACCTGGCTTCTCGATCACATGAGCTTCTTCTGGCTCAAAATTGACCGCCGTCATGGCTTCTTTAACACTGAGGAAATCTTCGAAAGCGGTAGACACTTCAATACTACCGTCATCCGCGGTTGCAACATCATCAGCACCGGATTCCAGCGCTGCTTCCATAATGGCATCTTCATCACTGCCTGCAGGGTAAGTCAGCAAGCCCATGCGACTGAACATAAACGCCACCGAGCCATCCGTACCCAAATTGCCACCAGCTTTGGAAAAGGCATGTCGCACTTCAGAAACCGTGCGATTGCGGTTGTCGGTCATGCAATCGACCATCACCGCTGTTCCACCCGGACCGTAGCCCTCGTAACGAATCTCTTCATAAATGACATCGTTATCTTCGCCCGAACCACGTTTGACCGCGCTCGATGGTGTCGCGCGTCATATTCGCGCCCAACGCCTTATCTACTGCCAATCGCAAACGTGGATTCGAGGTGATATCACTGCCCACCTTGGCGGCAACGGTAATCTCACGGATCAACTTGGTAAAAATCTTGCCACGCTTCTTGTCCTGCGCTGCTTTGCGATGCTTGATATTCGCAAATTTACTGTGGCCTGCCATAAAAAAACCCTCAAATCATCTGGCTTATTCTTTCTGGCGTGAAGTCTAACATTGATAAAAAAAAGAACACAATAGCCACTCTCAGCCAGAATCCAGACTTTCTGCACTTCAGCTTACGCCATCCCCGAATCAGGAATAGCCGTCAGCGTTTCCTCATCAAATTTTCCCGTCTGCAAAAAAACAATCACTTGCTGAGCTACATCAGACGAAAACAATATCCCCATATGACTTACCGGCATAAGAACACAATCCGACGCACCTTTAAGTTGAGTTTCTTCAACCGACACCGAACCATCGTGCGGCAAATCCAGGCCACCGACAAACAAACCCAAACCCAGAGGGAATGAACCCGAAATAGTACCGATATCCCGCCAGCCCTTCCATGCAGGCACATCACCAGCCAGTCCCTGCTCCATGCCCTGCCCCAGTGCCCAGCGGCTTAATGATGTGTGATTCAGACGTTTCGCCACTGCACTGCCGTTGACCGGACTTGCCAGCAAGACAATACGACCTTCTTTGGCAAATGGAAATTGATCAAACAGATGCATCAAAACGATGCCACCGAGACTGTGGCCGACAAAATGCACG
>JBEQLM010000110.1:0-5529 GCA_040325975.1 Gammaproteobacteria bacterium
TCGTAAAGAGCGTGAGCAGTCGGTATCTGTTACCGATGACAAAGGAAACCGGGTGAAGGTCCAGCTGGAAGGCGTAAAAGAGTTTGAGGGCAATGTGGCCAAAGGTGCGCTGGAACTGATCGCCAAGCAGATGAAACTATTGACTGATAAAACTGAGCTGGATGTAGGTGAGCAGCTGCGCGAGATCTTCAGCAAGGTAGCACCCACAACCGGACCACCATCGCAAAGAGGTCAAAAAAATGAATAAGGAAGAGCTAATTGATGAGATTGACTGGTTAATCTTTGAATTAAAGCCAGGCCTTGAGCTTAGTGTTGAGCATTACACATCATTTGAGGCTGTTGGCATTGACTGCCCGCATGCAACTATTGGGAGATCGCACTTCGATAACCTAACTGCAATGCTAAAAAATAAACGAGAAGACCTGATTTGAGCTATCAACTCCACGATGGCGCCGTAATTGATCAATACAGCGATCAGTTGTGGCGATTGAATAACCTGTATCACATTCAAGATAAGCAGGGTAAGGACGTATTATTCAAGCTAAACGTCTTTCAGCAACGCTTTTACGATGAAATGTGGTACCTGAACTGTATTCTGAAGGCTCGGCAGTTTGGCTTCACCACGTTCATCGATCTATTCATCCTTGATTCCTGTATCTGGAATGCCAATACAAAGGGCGGGATTATTGCTCATAAGATTGAAGATGCTGAATCTATCTTTAACGATAAAATTCAATACCCATACCAACGGTTGCCAGAAGGAATTAAGGCAATGAGCCCATTAACAAAGGAAAGCGCAAATCGTTATGAATTTGGTGGAAAGGGCGAAGGCAGTAGCATTCGTGTATCAACCTCCTATCGATCTGGCACGTTACAGCTGCTGCATGTGTCTGAGTACGGCAAGATTGCAGCTACCAGACCTGATAAGGCGAAAGAAATTAATACAGGCGCGATCGAGGCGGTAGCAAAAGGCCAGATGATCTTCGTCGAATCAACGGCTGAAGGTCGTGAGGGTGAGTTTTATGACCTGGTTGACGAGGCCCGGCATATAGAGGACTCAGGTAAGGATCTGGATGAAATGGATTTTAAGTTTCACTTCTATGCATGGTGGGAGAATCCAGAGTACGCGCTGAATCCAAAAGGCGTAGCCATACCTCAGAAGATGCACCAATACTTTGAAATGCTGTATGAGTCATGGGGTATTAAAACCAGCCCGGCTCAGCGAGCATGGTATGTGAAGAAGCAGAAGCGCCTCAAGGATGATATGAAGCGCGAGTACCCATCGACGGCTGATGAGGCCTTTGAAGCGGTTATTGATGGCTCATACTATGGCGAGATCGTTAAGAAGCTGCGTGTACTGGGCAGGCTCAAGCATGTGCCATATGATCCGTTGTTACCTGTGCACACCTTTTGGGATCTGGGCATCAACGACACCACTGATATTATTTTCTTTCAGCAGCGAGGCATGGAGCGCCGTATCATTGACTTCTATGAGAACGCCGGTGAAGGCATGGCTCATTATGCACGCATACTGGGGGATAAGCCCTATGTGTATGGCACCCACTACTTCCCGCATGATGTAAACAGTAAATCACTCCAGACCGGTAAAACTCTGAAGAGTATCGCTGAAACCATGGGGATCAGGCCTATTAAAGCCATACCACGGGCTAAAAACAATGAAGAAGTCATGGCAGGCATTGAGAATGTGCGTAATTTGCTGGCCACATGCTGGATCGACGAAGAGAAGTGTGCGCACCTGATCAAAGCATTGGAGGCTTATCGCAAAGACTGGGATGACCGCCTGGGAACATTCAAGAAAACACCGCTGCATAACTGGGCATCTAATGCAGCTGATGCTATGCGAACTGGGGCCGTTGGGTTAAACTCCATGACATCTATCAGCCAGTCTCAGGTTATGCCTGATGCGCCACCGGATTATTGATTATGAATGAAGAACAAGTTGAATGCCCTAAATGCAATGGAACGCTTGATACTGGCGGCGAATGTAATGATTGTGATTACGATGCGCAAAATGCCAAACAAAACTTTGTTGACGGATTTAGTGAAGTAAAAAAACAAGGCAAGCATAAGACGGCTGACTTTCTTAGAAAAAATACATACGGAACAGCTTAATTTTGAGCAATGTAATTAACATGGCCGACCATCAACCGCATATCAGTGGTAATGCTCTATGCCTAACGTGCGGCAATAAATGGGTAGCTGTGGCTCCAATTGGAACGGTTGAGCTTGAATGCTCTGAATGTCATACGTTTAAAGGCGTGTTTGAAGGGATGACCTGCCCTGATACTGTTTTTGAATGTGTTTGTGGTAACCAGCACTTTTATATAGATCCAGCAGGGCCAATGTGCTCAAGATGTGGATTGAGGCATGAATTATGAAAGAACGAATAGAATCAATGCTGAAGTTAATGGAGGGTGCGCAAAAAGGAACAGCAACGCCGCCCGGATTAAAGCAGCTGCTCAAAGATCTTTGTTATCCTTGTTCATATATTATGATTGAGCATGTTCGCTTGTTTCTTCAGGGGAAACTCAGTGAATAGCACCGATAAAGGCCGCTATGCTGACCTGCTATTAACTCAGCTTGCAAGTGGGCGAGACTTCAACGACAATCAACGGCAGATGTTGATCGAGCTTGGCACTAATGCGGAAAGGTCGCGTGATGACATCGAGACAGCGCTTAGAATGGCGATTGCTAAGAATCCACCACAACATTGCGTAATGCCGGAGTATTGATCATGTTTGAAAATTTGAATATCCCAGAAACAAAATGCAGATTACTTACGAAAGAAGAAGTTGACCTAGCCATAAAAGAATTTGTCTTTAATAAATACGATGAAACCGTTATTGGTGAATTTGAATTTAGCGTGGAAGAAGACAAGGTGACTGGCGCAATGGTGGAGTATAGCAAATGAATGAAGATAAGTTTAATAAAGCAAAAGAGCTGTTTTCACGAATTAAAATATTAAAGGCCGACCGTGATTATCTGAAAACAGTAGAAAGTGACGAGTATCACTGGATATCGGATCTTCATGTTTTGAATGATCCAGATGTTGCGGTTCTGCTAAAAGAGTTTAGGGCCAAGATTGATTCCTACATTGATAAAAACATTGAATTAATTGAAAAAGAGATAGAGAGCCTTTGATATGAATAGACGCGGATTTATGAAGGCATTGCTGGGCTGCTCTGCGGTTGCGGCTCTTCCTGTTGCTGGTAAGGCTGTTTCAAGTGAGCCGGTTATTGCTGTTGATCCTGCTCAGGCATGTGATGATGATATTCCAGAAGGTTATCATCGTATTGATGGTTACGAAAGATATAATGGCCGCGATAATCCTGAAGGTGGCTTTATATATGCCGATGAGATGTCAGAAAGGTTACGCGATGCAATGCAGCCTATCGTTAAATTCAGAAAACATCGAAACCTTATTCAAGAAGAAATGAACAAGATAGCCAATGCTCGGCTTGATAATGCGGTTATGTCTGGACGGCAATTTGGTAAAACTGTAGTCAGTGCTCGTTTTCGTCGAGCCAATGCTAATGCTTGGAATGAAGATTTATACAGGTACTCTGCTGAGCTTTCAAAAGCGCTGCGTAGTGAGCTGCATGCAATCAAAGTATAAAGAAATTATCGCCGTGCTGATGCTTATTGGCATGCTGGCAATAGCAATATACACCCAGATCAAAGGTGTGCATGACACGCAGGGTGAAATATTGCTACACTATTGGAAAGAGTATGTAATCGCTTTCACGTTTGGGAGTATCGCGCTATGTCTGATGATCAAGTTCAAGTAGTTGTTATCGACATGGCCGACCTTGCAATAGAGTTGGAAGGCGAAGAATTTTACACAAAGCCAGTGGTTTATACCTTTGGCGGAGGGAAACGAGAATTTAAGGATGCTGGCGAGGACTCGAACTTATATAATCCTCCACCACCATAACGAAAATTCAAAAGCAATAAAGAAGGGGCTGACGTTTACAGCCATGCGGGTGCGCTAAATGTAGACCGGGCAATTACTGTCGTGATGACGAGCAAGAGCCATTTATTATGAATGAAACAGAAGCAACCGTATCTCCTGAAGACCAGATTGCTCTGCAAATCATGCAGAAAAAGAAATTTGATGTTTCAAATAACGTCAAAAGCGAGATTCAAGTAGTGCAAAGTTCAGGCTTGCGCATACTGATCCATAACGTGATGTTGAAGCTGGCAAGGTGTTTCCCTGGCTATGACTGGCTTGTTTCTGCTGATGATGTCACTGGATGCATTGACATATACCTACCTGAAATGGGCGGAAACCACGCCTACACCCTTCACATTGCAAAACTTGATGCCCGGCTTGATAAGGTTATGAAGGCGGGTGGCGAGATCCTTGAGCGCCATAATTTAAGCCGTACCAAAATGAGTCATGATGATATGGCCATTCTTGATCGCGACTTTAAGGGTGTGGCAATCCAAAAATGAGTAATTATAATCAGGCGCAAGATATACAGGATGGGCTAGATAGTGCCGAACGCACTGGTGACGCTCGCGATGATGATAATAGCTGGCTGGCGTTAGTTCGTGATGCCTATCGATCATCGACTGATTATCTTGAAGCTTCACTGAAAAAGCAGTGGGAAAAAAATCAATCTCATTTCAGATCAAAGCATGCACCTGGTTCAAAGTATTACACCGATAACTACAAATACAGATCAAAGATATTCCGGCCTAAAATCCGCTCAGCCGTAAGAAAGCATGAAGCGGCTGCTGCAGCGGCTTATTTTGCGACTCAAGATGCTGTTCATATATCAGCTGAAGATGAGGGCAATCCAGAACAGCAACTATCTGCTGAAATAAACATGGAGATACTCAACTATCGTCTTGAGCATTCCATTAAGTGGTTCCAAACATTAATCGGCGCTTATCAAGAAACGATGGTAATCGGTACGGTTGTATCGTATCAGCACTGGGAATACCGCGAAAAGACGGTAAAAGTGCCCACTGGCATGAGTCTCATCAATGAGGACGGTAGTGAAGAAGGGCAGTTTCGTGATGAAACCTATGTAATTGAAGATAAACCCTGCGTTGAGCTGCGCCCACCTGAGAATATTCGCCTTGATCCAGCATCTGACTGGACCGATCCAATTAACACATCGCCGTATCTGATCGATATGATCCCGATGTATGTGATCGATGTTAGAGCCAAGATGAATGCCAAAGATCCAAAGACCGGCGAATCTGAATGGCGGAATCTGACAGATGATCAAATTGTTAGCGCCTCAAGGTATCAATACGACTCTCTACGCCAAGAACGTGAAGGCTCAGAGCGCCGTGATTCAAAAGAGAACTATGAAAGCATTACTGATTATAAAATCGTGTGGGTGCACCGTAACTTTATCCGCAAAGATGATGAGCACGTTGTTTATTACACGCTCGGCACCGAATTTATGCTGTCTGATCCAAAACCTATTGAAGAGGTTTATCGTCGGAAAACTCGCCCCTATGTGATGGGCGTTAGCCAGATCGAGGCACACC
>JBEQLM010000111.1:0-5504 GCA_040325975.1 Gammaproteobacteria bacterium
CATCAAATTTACCCATGACACGTTTGATTTTTTTCAGCTCTTCCATTAGATGGCCTTGTGTATGAAGGCGTCCAGCAGTATCAGCAATCACAATATCAATATTTTTTGAACTTGCTGAGGCTATCGCGTCAAAGATAACGGAAGCGGGATCAGCACCGGTGCCTTGAGCAACGACGGGTACATTGTTACGGCTGCCCCATTCCTTGAGTTGTTCAACGGCAGCGGCGCGGAAGGTATCGCCAGCGGCCAGCAGCACGGATTTACCCTGTTGCTGGAAATGGTGAGCCAGTTTGCCAATGCTGGTGGTTTTACCGGCACCGTTGATGCCAACAACTAGAATGACGTAGGGTTTATGTTCGGTATCGATGGTCAGCGGTTGTTCACAAGGTTCGAGAATGTTGCTCATAATCTCGCTTAAAGCCAGGTACAGTGCGTCGGTATTGGCAAATGCCTTGCGTGTTATTTGTGATTGTAGTCTATCGATAATCTCGCTGGTGGCTTCGATACCGACGTCAGCGCTGAGCAAGGTGGTTTCGAGTTCGTCCAGCATGTTGCTGTCGAGTTCTTTTTTGCCGAGAACGAAGTCGGCCATGCCATCACCAAATCCACGGCGGGTTTTAGCCAGTTTTTCGGTCAGATCGGTGGGCTTGGTGCCTTCAATCTGCTCCGGCTCGGTGGGTTTGATGGTTAATGGGTTAAAAGGTATATCAGCGACTGGTACTGTAGCAGTGCTGGTTTCCTGTTCAACAGGTTTATCTTTAGATTTTTCGCGTTTACCGAAGCCGAACATGTATATATGGTTTATCAGTGGTGTATAGGAGCTGGATATCCTATCATCCAGCAGTATTAAGATTAAGAATTTTATTTTTATTAAGGGTTTTATTTACATAATGCGAATATATATTTCACTATTGATTTTGACCGCTTTTGTTCTGGGTGCGGTTTTGTTTGTTTTCAATGACCAGTCTTCCTCACAAAAAGAGGCTGTCGCTCAGGTTCAGTCCTATGAATTAACCAATGGTATGAAGATCAGGGTGATAGAAAATCATCGCGCACCGGTGGTCGTCTCGCAGGTTTGGTATAACGTCGGTGCCAGTTTTGAGCACGACGGCATTACTGGTGTCTCTCATGTGCTGGAGCATATGATGTTCAAAGGTACGCCAGAGTACCCATCAGGTAAGTTTTCAGAGATTATTGCGGCCAATGGTGGCAAGGAGAACGCCTTTACCAGCAAGGATTACACGGCTTATTTTCAGCGTATCGCCAGCGATAAACTGGAGATTTGTCTGCGTATGGAAGCCGATCGTATGCGCAATCTGATCCTGGATGAAGCGGAGTTTCTCAAGGAAGTTGAGGTGGTTAAGGAAGAGCGCCGTTTGCGTACTGATGATAAACCTACAGGCTTATTATACGAACGCTTTAATGCCATGGCCTACACCAACAGTCCTTACCGGCAGCCCATTATTGGCTGGATGGAAGATCTGGATAGCATGACTATTGATGACCTGCGTAGCTGGTACAAGAGCTGGTATGCACCCAATAATGCCACTCTGGTGGTGGTTGGTGATGTTGATGCGGATGAGGTTTTTAAACTGGCCAAGGAATATTTCAGCCCTCTGGCGATCGTCGATCTACCTGTGCGCAAGCCTCGACACGAGGCCGAACAATATGGCGTGCAGCGCATGAGCATGCAACTACCTGCTGAGATACCGACGTTGATTATGGGTTACAAGGTGCCGGTTCTGATAACGGCAAAAGAACCAGCAGAGGCGTATGCGCTGGAAGTGCTGGCGGGTTTGCTGGATGGTGGCGACAGTGCTCGTTTGACACGGAACCTGGTGCGGGGTGAGCAACTGGCGACCAGTGCGAGTGCCGGTTACAGTCTGTATGCACGACATGAAGATTTATTTACTTTTTCGGTGATACCTTCTGATGGTATTGGCATGGATAAACTCGAAGCGGCAATTAAAAAAGAAATCGAGCTTATTAAGGAAACTCCACCTGAACAGAAAGAGATGGATCGAGTGATAGCGCAGGTGCTGGCTTCATCTGTCTATGAGCAGGATTCAAGTTTTTACCGGGCCATGCAAATAGGCATACTGGAAACCCTGGGGCTGGGTTGGCAAACCAAAGAGGAATACATCGAAAAAGTGAAGGCGGTGACTGCCGAACAGGTACAGCAGGTGGCGAGAAAATATCTGATAGATAAACATTTATCGGTGGCGGTGCTCGATCCTTTGCCGATAGAGGGAAAAGCGGTGAAAGCCAGCAGCGCACAAACAGGAGGCCGTCATGCTAACTAAATTTTCATCAATGATATTTAGCGGCTTGTTGCTGAGCTTCATCTCGGTACAGGTTTTTGCTATGCCAGATATTCAAAACTGGCAGTCGGACAATGGTGCGAAGGTAATGTACGTGCATGTGAATGGCCTGCCTATGCTGGACGTTCGCGTAATATTCGATGCTGGCAGTGCGCGTGATGATGGTCTGAGTGGTTTGGCGGCGTTGACCAATGGTTTACTGGCTGAAGGTGCAGGCGGCCAAACAGCGCAGGCGCTAGCTGAGCAATTTGAATCGGTGGGTGCGCAGCTTGAAAATGATTCCTTACGAGATATGGCGATTGTCGGTGTGCGTAGTCTGACTGAAAAAGTCTATCTTGATACGGCATTGGCGACATTATTAACAGTATTGAGTCAGCCCGATTTTAATCAGAAAGAGTTTGAGCGAGAGCTGGCCAGAATGAAGGTGTCAGTGACGGCAAGAAAACAGTCACCTTCTGCGATTGCCGATGAAGCTTTTAATAAGGCGATTTATGGTGATCATCCCTATGCGGCACCTTCGGGCGGCACTGAAGAATCGGTAGAAAGATTAAATCTGGAAGCGATTAAAGCTTTCTATCAAAAATATTATGTGGCAAAAAATGCACTGATTGTAATAGTCGGTGCGGTAGAGCGCTCAAAGGCTGAGGTGATTGCAAACAGTTTGTCGAAGGGGCTGGCTGTAGGTGAGAAAGCTGCAGCAATTCCCGAGGTGCAGCCTTTAACAGAGAAAAAGGTGATTCGTATTCAGTACCCATCCAAGCAGGCGCACATTTATATGGGCCAGCCCGGCATGAAACGCGGTGATGAGGATTATTTCAGTTTGTACATGGCTAATCACCCCTTCGGCGGCAGTGGTTTTGCTTCTCGTCTGGTGGAAACGATTCGTGAAGATCGTGGTTTGGCATATAGCGTGTATAGCTATTTTTCACCAATGCGCGAAGCCGGGCCTTTTATGATGGGCATGCAAACCCGTGCAGATCAAACGGATCAAGCCGTGTCTTTGCTGCAGTCAGAGCTAGAAAAATACATTGCAGAAGGTCCGGCAGAGGATGAACTGGCGGATAGTATCAGTAATGTGGTCGGTAGTTTTCCTTTGAATCTGGATAGTAATAGTAAGTTAATGGGTTATCTGGCAATGATGGGTTTTTATAATCTGCCGGATGATTATCTGCAAAAGTTTGTCAAAAATGTCGAGTCGGTGACCCCTGCTAGCGCGAAGGACGCGATGGCACGCAGAATCAAAACCGACAAGCTGATCACCGTGATTGTTGGTGATATTGAGGCTGATGAAGCGGTAGTCGAGCAGAAAGATGGTGAAGATAAAAAGGTCGAGAAAGCTGAGGAATGAGTAAGTCTGAACAGGGTCAGTTAAGAATTATTGCGGGTTTATGGCGGGGGCGAAAACTGAGTTTCCTGGAACGAGAAGGACTCAGGCCGACTACCGATCGAGTCAGAGAAACATTATTTAACTGGTTGCAGATGGATTTGCCGGGCAGCCGTTGTCTGGATTTATTCGCTGGTAGTGGTGCACTGGGTCTGGAAGCGGCTTCACGTGGTGCTTCGAAGGTGGTGATGGTGGACAGTGATAAGGAAACCGCCAATATGTTGAAGAAAAATATTGATTTATTATCAGCTTCTCAGGCTGAAGCTGTTTGTGGTGATGCGATAAGTTTTTTGCAAAGCTGTGATTTCATGTTTGATGTTGTTTTTATTGATCCACCTTATCGTATGGATGTCATAAGGCAGTGCTGTGAGTTGCTGGAGAACAAGCAATGTTTGTCTGATCATGCGAAAATATACATCGAATGCGATGTCAGTAAAGAAATAAAGGGTTTACCCGATAATTGGCAATGTCTGAAACGTAAAACTGCCGGTCAGGTGGCTTATCATCTTTTTACGCGAGAGATGGTTTTGTAATCATCAAAATACTTAATTAAGGTAGGTAAAACAAAGTGTCAGTAGTTGCAGTTTATCCCGGAACTTTTGATCCTGTGACCAATGGTCATAGCGATCTGGTGCAGCGTGCATCAAAATTGTTCGATAAGGTGATTGTGGCAATCGCAGCAAACCCCAGTAAAACGCCTTTATTTAATCTAGATCAACGCGTGGCGATGGTGACTCAAGTATTGTCCGACATTCCCAATGTGGAGGTCTGTGGTTTTTCCGACCTGCTGGTTCATTTTGTTAGACAAAAAGAGGCCAACGTTATTTTGCGTGGCTTGCGCGTTGTTTCTGATTTTGAATTTGAAATGCAGCTGGCGAGTATGAATCGTCGCCTGGATCATTCGATTGAAACCGTTTTCCTGACACCAGCTGAGGAAACCAGTTTTATATCTGCCTCCCTGGTGAAAGAAGTGGCATTACACGGTGGTGACGTTTCGCAGTTTGTCCATGCGATTGTCGTGGAAGAACTTCGTGCTGTCGTCGATAAAATCTAAATAGTAATTACAATTTTTGGTTAGAGTATGGCTTTATATATTACAGATGAATGTATCAATTGTGACGTGTGTGAACCAGAGTGCCCAAATGAGGCAATCACACCCGGCGATGATATCTATATAATTAATCCTGACCTGTGCACAGAGTGCGTCGGTCATTATGACACTTCCCAGTGTGTTGAGGTTTGCCCTGTTGATTGTATTCCACATGACCCAGAGCATGTTGAGACTCAAGAACAGTTAATGGAAAAATACGAAAAGCTAACAGCCGCTTAGTTTTCAGGTGTAACTAGCACTGTATATATAGTCAGACCTATGTGCTACATTTTTTAAAAACATGGCCTAATTTCCGTTATTTCATCAGGGTTCTGCTGAAATACGGTTTTTATAATGTTATGTGTTTTGCTTAAAAACTCGCTAGAATAAGGCGTTAAGCCACGAACCTTTTTAAGTAAGCATCATTATGGTCAGACACTTTTCAAAACTCATCCTTGTTTTATTTTTTATTTCTACAGCCAGTATTGCGCTGGAGAAGGAAACCGCGGTTTTTCAACCAGCGGTAGCCAGTGCTCATCCTTTGGCAACCAAAGCCGGAATTGAAATATTAAAACAAGGTGGTAATGCTTTTGATGCGGCGGTTGCGGTTTCTGCGGCACTGGCCGTGGTGGAGCCTTATGGCTCCGGTTTAGGTGGTGGTGGTTTCTGGTTGCTGCATATCGCCAAAGATAGCAATGATGTGATGCTG
>JBEQLM010000112.1:0-5428 GCA_040325975.1 Gammaproteobacteria bacterium
ATAGCGATTCATTTCAATGGCCGATTTTTTACCTAAATCCCATGCGTTTAATGGTGCATCCTTAGCCAGATCAATCGAGCGATCTACAATAAGAACACCGACAGATCGAGTAACATTAGTAACACCTTTAGCTACTTTTTCACCGCCACTTTGAATATTTTTCGCATAATCAAGACTTAGCTTGCTTCCTCTGGGAATAAGGTAAACAGAATCAGCCGCATTTTTTATTGATGTCAAGAATGACTGGCGTGCGCGCATGCCCATCATCTCAAAAGCAAGATCAGTTGCAGACTCACCCGCAGGTATCAATTTTATTTCTGTACCTGGGACTTGAAACGCACCATTGTTATACAATGAAGCATGACCTTCTTTGGTTAATTTACGCGTGTATTTTAGCGGATCATCTGCGCTACCTGTGGTACTGCAGCTGGTTAATACAGAAGAAAATAGCATAAACAACAATGCTGTCGAATTTGCTGATATTTTTTTGTTGAATTTATTCACGTAGATCACCCGGCAATTTCTGCAAAACTTTTTTGATTACAGCGGGATCGTCGGAGAGTACTTTTACATCAATACCTTCCTGCTTAAGAGCATTAAGATCTACAACACTGCCCACCGGTAAGGTATCAACTCTGACAGCTCCGTTGTCTTTATTTTTTATCTCACCCTTTGCATAAGCGATGACTAAACGTGGCCCATCCCAGGCTAAAAAAACAGCACTGTCGGCAACACCCATAAAGGCATGAGCAGGTAATGCCGTCAGTGCATTGTAGCCCAACACTACTGCCGAACTAGCCTGATTAATGACCACTTTACTGGTCCCAACAACTGCATCGTAACTAACAAAGGCAACATACTTTCCAGTATCGGCCGCCGTTAATGCAACTTCACTACCCGCAGTTACAATGGGAGCGGCGGTGGTAAAAGCGACCTGATTAACCGCACCGATACTGGCTCCGGTAACATAAGTTAATGGTGCTGTGCCTAATGATAATATTGCCATGCCACTCAACAGGCCTGCTTCAACAGTCGGCGATATTATTTCAACACCTAACTTACCAGTATAAAAAACGGTAGTACCCACAGCCTCGATGGTTCGACCACTAATGCTAATTGCTGTGGCCGTAGGTAAAAACACCATTTGTGCAGCACCTTTAGCACCGACCGAAACAGTGTTCACTACTGTGGTTGCACTCGGTTTAAATAAACCCTGATAAAGTCCTTTGGCATAGCCCATTATGACGTGAAACAAACCACCTAAGGCATTCGATGACTGCCCCGATTTATTGTACTCATCATTAAAAGAGTCAGCCGCATCACTAAAAGCATTACCCCAGGTAGAACCTATTTGAAGAGAATAATCATCCTGAATTTTTGAGGTAATTTCATATATATTGGAAAAATCTTTACTCAGATTCTGAAAATAATCACCCGGCTGGTTAATCAGTGCATCACGTGTAGATTGAGTACGTTGGCCAATATGTAGATTACCTTTGACAAAACGTGACCAGCCTTTTTTAAATGTTGCAGTACCATAGTTAACCTGGGCTCCGGTTATATCTGATGTAGCAGCAAACATTTTTCGTGTTATGCGTGTACCTGTTTGAAAAGTTTTTTTACCTAGATCAGCGGAAAGATCCCAGTGTTCGGCCATGTCTTTTGCTAACTCATGATTTCGTTCAGCTATTGAGCTAGCAGCCAGAGATATCGCTTCACCGGATGAAATAAAAGATTTTTGCTTTGCGTAAGCTAAAGCATCTTCACTTGAGGTGATGACAAACCAGCCTTCATTATACAAAGCTTTATGGCCACGAATATTAGCCTTTGTAATAGGAATAACATCTTCGACCAGCCTCTGCCCTGATAAGTCAGATTGCATTCGCTCATCGTTTGAGGCACAGCCGGATAAAAACATAATAATTATTAATACAACTATGGGCTTATCCCTAATCGTTTTTACTGTGACCCTATAATTAGTCAATGTACCCATCTGATAAACTCCCATGTAAAAACAGTACAAATATTTACTTCTTGAAATTAGCAAGCTTAATACTAGTCGAATCACCCTATAAAAGACAGAGTTATTAATCCGACCTGAGCACTATAGAAACAACCTCTAATAACTGCCATTTTGTAACAAATCTGAAAAGCCGATTGTTTTTAATAAATACATAAATACGCAATGGTTTTTAATCCATACAGTACAGTATAATCAAATTTTGTATCAATGACTGGCCTGAGGAGGCCTATCTAGCATGACATCACATAGCGCCGATTCACTGATTAATCAACATTCCAATCAAGCACCTTTGATATACATAATTGAAAACGATTCGGCACAAGCAAAGCTGTTAAAGCAAACAGCAATAGAAAGTGGCTATAGAGTTCAGGTATTTACCGAGGCAGATACGTTTTTCCATGCTGCAGGTACCAGTCCCGGTATTGAACATGCTTCAGCAGTGGTTATGAATATCATTTTTTCCGGCGATGACATTGTCACCTCTTCTATTAAGCAACTTAATTTATGCACGGATTCTAAAATCCCTGTCATTGTAACTTCAGAGCATGATAGTTTAACAGCGCGTCTTGCTGCCCTTCGCGCAGGTGGTCAACACTATTTGTGCAAACCCGTAGATACTACCAGCTTAATTAATCTACTTGATGAACTTGCTGGACAGCAGAAATTGGAACCATACCGCGTACTTCTAGTAGATAACAATCAGGCATCACTTGAGTTGTATGACAATATTTTGAGTGAGGCAGGCATGCTAGTGCATACCTTGTCAGAACCCCTCAAAACATTGGAAATAGTGAATAGTTTCACACCTGATGTAATTGTGCTCGATGTCTCTAAGCCAGAAGTTACTGGAACTGAAATTGTCGCTATATTACGTGACAGTGATTTTCAATTGCCTGTTATTTTTCTCTCAGGTGAAACTGATTTAAATTTGCAACTGTTGGCACTCGATCATGGTGGTGACGATTTTATAGTCAAACCTGTGCAGCCAGAGCACCTGCTGGCAACAGTTGTAGCACGCGCAAAGAGCTCACGCAGAAGTAGCTCTATCTCTTATCACCTTAAAAATACGTTTTATGAACGTGAGCGTGAGCATTTAGCACTGAATCATCACTCTGTCGTTAGTGCCGCCGATAAGTTAGGTAACATCACTTATGTCAACGATCGATTTTGTGAAGTCACTGGTTATTCTCGTAATGAATTGCTGGGACAGAACCACCGCATTATTAAATCAGGCAAACATGCTTTGGAGTTTTACCAGGAAATGTGGGACATCATCACTCAGGGTGATGTTTGGCACGGTGAGACCTGTAACAAACGCAAAGACGGCAGTTTATTTTGGGTTGAATCAACCATTACCCCCTTCCTCGACAGTGAAGGTGAACCTTATCAGTATGTGGCGATCCGAACTGACATTAGCCAAATCAAAGAAAGCGAGCAAGCTCTCCGTGCCATAGTAAATGGCACCTCACTGGTAACAGGCGAGGCATTTTTCCGTAGTTCTGTTCAGTGTCTGGCGGAATCAATGAATGTGCGATTTGGTTTCATCGCGAAAACAGAGGCTGAGGATGTATCCACGATTAAGACCATTGCGATCTGGGACACTGATCACATTATCGACAACTTTAGTTACCCAGTTAAAGATACACCTTGTGAACATGTACTGAACACTGGCCTGTCCGTCTACTCAGACATGGTTGCAGAATCATTTCCAAAAGATCTCTGGTTGAAAGAGAATGGCATCGAAAGTTATATAGGCATTCCACTTTTTGGTAGCAATGGAAATTTTCTCGGTCACATGGGTGTGATTGATGACAAACCAATGTCAAATATCGATACAAAAATCAATCTGCTGAGGATTTTTGCTGCCAGTGTTGCCGGTGAGATGGAGCGAGAGCAATCAGAGGCGGCTCTACAAGCTAGTGAGTCCCATTTAAACTTTTTAGTTTCATCCAGTCCGGTGACAATATACACCAGTGAAGCAATACCCCCCTTCGCTGCTACCTATATTAGTCCAAACATTAAACAGTTAATGGGTTACGAACCTGAGCAATTTATAAATAGCAGTAGTTTCTGGGCAGAGAATATCCACCCGGATGATCAACAAGAGGTTTTTGATAACCTCCCGCAGTTATTTGAACACGGCACACATATTCACGAATACCGTTATCTTAAACAGGATGGTAATTACACCTGGATGCGTGATGAATTACGTCTTATCAAAGATGAAAGCGGTGCGCCTGTTGAGATTGTTGGCTACTGGGTGGATATCAATGATCGTAAACTCACTGAACAAGCTCTAAAGATCAACAAAGAAAGATTACGTCGCGGTCAGATTTTCGCCAACATCGGCACATGGGACTGGAATATCGTCACCGGTGAGTTATTCTGGTCTGAACGCATTGGCCCGCTTTTTGGTTATGCCGAAGGTGAATTAGAAACTTCTTATGACAACTTCTTGAACGCGGTTCATCCTGATGATCGTCAGCTTGTCATTGATGCGGTTAATAATTGTGTCGAACATGGAACACCCTACGACATTGAACATCGTGTGGCATGGCCGGATGGTACTGTGCGCTGGTTGCATGAACGTGGTGCTGTGGCAAGTGATGCTGACGGCAAAGCGCTACAGATGCTGGGTGTAGTAAATGATATTAATGATCGTAAAAAAGCGGAATTAGCACTGGTTGAAAATGAAGAAAAATTGCGTAGCCTCTATGAACGCTCACCCGTTGGTATCGCACTAAATGAAATGGACGGTAGTTTTATCGAAGCTAACCAGGGCTTCCTGGATCTTATTGGTTACACAGCTGAAGAGTGTCTAGCATTAACCTATTGGCAGTTAACACCAGAGGAATATGCAATGCAGGAAGCAACACAATTAGAGAGTTTGAACGCTTCCGGTCACTACGGTCCCTACGAAAAAGAATATATTCACAAGGATGGGCATCGCGTGGCGGTGTTACTTAACGGTAATATTGTTCTCGATCAAGACGGTCACAAACGAATTTGGTCGATTGTTCAGGATATCTCAAAACGCAAAAACGCCGAACTTGCGATGCAGGAAAGTGAAGAGCGTTTTGCCTTCGCCGTTGAGGGCGCGGGTGATGGTATTTGGGACTGGGATATGAAGACCAGTGTCATGCAGTTTTCTCGGCTGTACATGGAGATGTTAGGTTACGCTGAGAATGAATTACCACAGCACGTCGACACCTGGGTTGGAAGTGTTCATCCTGATGATCTTGCACGTGTGCAGAAAAAATTGCAGGAATACCTGGAAGGTAAAACAACGACATATCACGTCGAGTTGCGCTTACGCTGCAAAGATGGACATTACAAGTGGATTTTATGTCGGGGCACGATTGTGGATCGTGATGAAGAAGGTAATGCCATTCGCATGATTGGTAT
>JBEQLM010000113.1:0-5417 GCA_040325975.1 Gammaproteobacteria bacterium
CTATTTGCACTAAATATCATCAATGATGCTAAATCATTAGCTGACTGTTTACCTACGGGCACTAGCATAAAATACGCAATAACACTAAAAGAAAAAATCAAATACGCGACCGAGACTGATGCAATAATTGATAGTGTTCGAGAAAACAGGGTTTTTAATAGCATCTCAAAAATCAGTAATCATCAGGTTTGGGTGTAAACATGTAGCCCTCACCCCAAACTGTTCTAATATAAATAGGCTTAGACGGATCCGGTTCTATTTTTCTTCTTAGGCGCGTAATACGTACATCAATACTTCGATCAAAGGGTTGATGCTCATATCCCTTAAGCAATTGTAATAGCGAGTCTCGATTAAGTACTCGATTAGCATTTTTTACAAACACTTCTAACAAGGTAAATTCGCCACTGGTTAATACCACCTCTTTCTTATTATGAAATAATTGCCTGGTTTCATTATGCAATCTGAAACCATCAAAAAACACATCTTCGATATCACTTGATACTTGTTCATTATTTAGCTGAGTACGGCGTAAAACCGAACGTATACGTGCCAGAAGCTCCCTGGCATTAAAAGGCTTGGGCAGGTAGTCATCAGCGCCCACTTCAAGACCGACTATGCGGTCGATCTCATCACCTCGAGCAGATAAGATAATAATAGGAATATTTCCATTGCTGCGAATATTTTTGGCCAGCGTCAGACCATCTTCACCCGGCAGCATAAGATCAAGAATTATAAGATCAGGGGTGACCTTCTCAAGATGTTGATACATTTCAATGCCATGTTTAGCTGTTATTACAACATAACCCTGCTCGGTTAAATAACGCTCAATCAAGTCAGATAAGGCTTTATCATCATCGACAATCAGTATTTTTTCTAGTTTAAGGTCTGATTCGGTCATTAACCCAGCTCCTGTAACAATTTGTTACATTTATCAGTATTCCTGAAATACAAGAGAAACATGTTTGCCCCATTATTCATTCACGCTATCTTAAAGCAAAGCTAGCACACAACCAACAGATACTAAATTGGAGAAAATATATGTTTTCCAGAACAACAAATAATTTGTCAAAAAAAATACTCAGTAATTCCATACGCAATACAGCCATTACTATGACTTTAGTTCTATTCACTAGCACCTCCTATGCCAATGAAAGCATACCTGCCATGGATAAAACAACAATAATGGCAATGCAAAAAATCATGGCATCAGACATAGCATTAATGAAACCTGATTTGCAGAAACAGATTAAAGGGCTATCTAAAAACACAAAAATGGCCATGATGAAAATTCTTTCTGGACATAATCGTCGCAGCAAGCAACTAACATTACGTCAAATCATGCACGAAGTACTAGCAGACTATCAGAGCATTGCTTCAGGGCTAGCCACTGACAACACTGAACAAGCTGCAGATGCGGCAAGACGACTAGCTAATCATCGATTACCCGTAGGCGGCCTGATTCCTTATATGGCTAAGGCTGATGTTAACGATAACAAAATGGCCAGTCTGGTTGGTTTTAATGATTTGGTCGAAGGCAATGCTTTGCGTCTTGCTGATGCTGCAGACAAAGGCAATACCAATGAAGCGGCGAATTATCTGGGAAAAATCATGGAAGGTTGCGTGGCTTGCCACCAAACATTCAGGGGGAAACCAGGTATTTCAAATCGCTTACGCTAAAGCATCTAATTTCTGTAAAAAAAACCAGAAAATAAAAAGAAAACATTAAAAAAATGAGGAGTATTTATGAATATAAATATAATAAAATTGGCTACTGTTACAGCACTTGTCAGCACAGTTTCTGTTGCGTATGCCACCAACGGTGATCAAATGTTAGGCGTTACTGCAACACAATGGGGTATGGCTGGTGCAGCTGTTGCAGCACCTCAAGATAGCGGTACTATCATGACAAACCCTGCGGGTCTTTCATTGTTAAACATTGAAGATGTTCGTTTTGACATGGGCATCGGTTTTCTTAATCCACCCCGTAAAGCAAATGGTGTAGAAAGTGATTCAGATTTGTACATGATACCCTCTGGTTCTGTTGCATTTAAAATTGACGAGCAACTAACCTTTGCAATGGGCATGGCAGGCCTGTCTGGAATGGGTGTTGATTTTGCTGACGTTACACCAGCACCAGGTAATCAGAATGTTGTTACTACTAAACAGTTTTTTAAAGTTGCTCCAGGATTCTCATATCAGATAAGTGACAAACTGGCTCTGGGTGCGGCGCTTAATATTGATTATCAAAGTCTGGCTCTGGATATGGACATGAGTGCTGTAGGCGGCCCTACATTACATCTGCCACAAAATCAGGTTTATGGTTTTGGTTTAACACTTGGCGCTATTTATAAAATAAGTGATGAACTACAGTTTGGCGCATCCTATATCAGCAAACAATCCATGAGTGACTTTAAATGGAACACTTCAACCGGTGCTTACTCAATGAATATGGATGCACCAGAAATATTTAGCATGGGAATTGCGTATCAACCAGGTGATGATTTACTGGTCGAAGTTGATATTAAATACATTGGTTTCTCTGATGTACTTGATGTTGTTGTGCTCTCAACACCTGCAGGTGATATGCCCATGACATTTGGCTGGGATGATCAGCTTGTATTTGCTTTAGGTGTACAGAAGAAAATTAGTGAAAAAACAACGATACGCGCCGGACTTAATTATGGTGAATCACCAATAGGACGAGAAGATGTTAATAGTAATCTTGGTTCATTAGCCATCACTGAAACTCATGCTTCTATAGGTGCAACTCGCAAGCTTGGAAAAAATGTAGAAGGCTCTATTTCATATGTACGTGCATTCAGTAATGAATTAACTTCTGATACTACACCAACGACTATTGAGCTTGACCAGAATGTACTTAACTTTCAAATATCTTATAAAATGTAATCCTTGGAGAAAAACATGACCGTAAATAACATCGTTCACTTAATAGCTGGATCAATGATTCTATTAAGCATTGCTCTGGCACACTATATACACCCATACTGGATTGGTTTAGCTGCTTTTGTTGGCTTTAACCTTGCTCAAAGCGGCATTACTAATTTTTGTCCATTAGCAACAATATTGAAAAAAACGGGCGTAAAAGAAAGCAATTGTTGTTAGAACTTAACATAAAATCAAATTGATTCATGTTAAAGAAAAAACTGGAAACAACGGCCTTAATTCTCTGGCTTATTACTGCACTTATTGTAGTTTATCTTATGAACACATAAGGCATTGAGTTAAGGCTTAATTAACAAAATAAATATGAGGAAAGAAAAGATATGTGTAAATTATGTTGGACTTTTTTACTGTGCGCAATTATTGCTATTGGCGCAATGGCTTATAAATTCATCATTTCTGGTGAAACCGTAACCGCCACAGATGGTAGACAATCACTATTGCTAGAAGAAGGCGAAAGAGATCTTGTTTTGACTGAAATGAGAATGTTTTTGAATGCTGCTCAGCAAATTATTCAAGCCGCAAACGCGGGTGATTCAGAAGCTATTGCTGCTGCTGCAACTGTTGTCGGTCGTGCAGCACAAGCCGCTGTACCTGGCTCACTTATGAAAAAACTACCACTTGAATTTAAAAAACTGGGTTTTGATACACATAGCAAATTTGATGAATTAGCCAAAACTGCGGAACAATTTGGCGATCCAGCGGCTAGCATGAAGCAACTGTCTGTTTTAATGCTGAACTGTGTAACCTGTCATGAAGGCTACAGAGTAGACGCAATTCCTGTTAAGTAGTTAGTGATTAAATGCCGCAATTACATGACATATAATTGCGGCATTTATTAATTCACAAAGGTAATTTATGGAAAATCACCTCCCCTGCTTCTGTAAAAGCCTTAACCACCCCTCAAACATGTTGAATTTCAAGCTATAACCACATTTTTTCAGAAGGAAATCTAAGGCAAATAAACCTGCAAGAGTGTCAATAAACCGTTAATATACGCACCCCTTCTGACTTTGTCTCAAATTCGCAACGAATCTGGACAATCAGAACGTCTGTTTAACCCTTTGTTTTTACCTCACAGGTTCTGAAACTATGACTACCGATACGGTCACCACGTTTAATCAATTAAATCTTAGCGCCCCTCTGCTAAAAGCACTGAATGATGTGGGTTATGAAAAACCCTCACCTATTCAGGCGGAAACCATTCCATTGTTACTGGATGGTAGAGATATCATTGGTCAAGCTCAGACAGGTACCGGAAAAACCGCCGCTTTTGCGTTGCCTCTACTCTCGAACCTGGATCTATCGCAAAAAGACCCACAGGTCATGGTGCTAGCGCCAACCCGCGAGTTAGCTATTCAGGTGGCTGAAGCTTTTCAGACTTATGCCAAGCACATCAAAGGCTTCCACGTTTTACCTATTTACGGTGGTCAGGACTCTCGCGGTCAGACTCGAGCTTTAGAGCGCGGTGTACATGTAGTGGTTGGCACACCAGGTCGCGTTATGGATCATATGCGCCGCGGTGCATTAAGACTGGGCAAACTTAGTGCTCTGGTACTCGATGAAGCTGATGAAATGTTGCGTATGGGCTTTATCGATGATGTTGAATGGATTCTTGAGCAAACACCGCCGAAAAGACAGATCGCGTTATTTTCGGCAACTATGCCTACGCAGATTCGTCGCATTGCGACGAAATATCTGAACAATCCCGAACAGATTACGATCAAGACTAAAACCACCACCGTTGACACTATTCGTCAACGCTTCTGGCCTGTGGGCGGCATACACAAACTCGATGCCCTCACCCGCATCCTCGAAGCTGAAGATTTTGATGCCATGATAATTTTTGTGCGCACCAAAAATGCCACGGTTGAGCTAGCAGAAAAACTCGAAGCCCGTGGTTATGCCGCTGCAGCCATTAATGGCGATGTTGTGCAAAAACTGCGTGAACGTAGTATCGATAATTTAAAGAAAGGTAAGCTGGATATTCTGGTAGCGACGGATGTTGCTGCTCGTGGGCTCGATGTGCCACGTATCAGCCATGTCGTTAACTACGATGTTCCCCATGATACAGAGTCTTATGTGCATCGTATTGGCCGTACTGGTCGCGCGGGTCGTAAAGGTGACGCCATTTTGTTTGTAGCGCCTCGCGAAAAACGTATGCTACAGGCGATTGAAAGAGCCACTAAACAAAAAATTTCTCTCATGGAATTACCTTCTACTGAGAAAATTAATGACAAACGTGTAGAAAAATTCAAACAACGCATTAGTGATGCCTTAGCGACGGAAGATTTTGGTCTATTTCCACAAATGATTGAAGAATTTCAGCAGGAACATAATGTACCAGCGATAGAAATTGCTGCGGCACTAGCTAAAATGTTACAAGGTGATACACCACTGTTGTTACAGAACAAACCACAGAAAAATGTAAAAGAGAACTGGGATAGAGAAGACAG
>JBEQLM010000114.1:0-5415 GCA_040325975.1 Gammaproteobacteria bacterium
AAATAAAAACAAACTCTTGCCAACATTATTAATTTTATTTTGTTGAAATTTCGACAGCCTAGGTCTACATTTAATCTGAGAACACATATTTAGATAGTAATTTTATCTTTGTGCTCTTTATTATCAGCTAGTTACATCTGATAGTTAAACCTAAATCCTAAAATAACATAGCCAGATTCATCTGTTTCCAGGCAATCCGGCGCTCTCAAATGCTCAAAAAATCCCGAACAGCCCCTATAAACGAGGCCACAGCTAGCAGTCTGCGCTCAATAATATTCGCGCGGGTTGGAATTGAGCAGAGAGAATATATGACTACTGATAATTTCACTTCAAAAACTGGCGATTTACTTGAGGAACAACCTCAGGAACATCAATATAGTCAGCTTATTGAAGGCATTTATAACTTCCTTAATGATGAGTTATTACAGCTATTCACAGAAATGCTGAATGATTCAGAGCGCTCGCTTACCGAGCAAGAAAAAAGTGTCGCACTGTCTATCTCCGCAAACAGTAACTATCATATCGATGAAAAACAGGATCTTGAAATCAAAGCGTTAAAAATACTACATGGTGAACGTGAAGGTATCCACACAAATTTCTTTATAGCTATAAATGAACAATTACTTCCATCTGCCATCTCAGCATTTGAAGAGTCAGATGAAGAAGAACTCAGTCTTGTAGATACCGATGAAATGGAAGAAATGGTAGCGATAACGACCATGCATTCGAATGCCCTCAATTTATTCGGTGAAGACGTCAGTCATCTGGAAGCACGAATCGAATACCTTGAAATCATGGCTGCACCAATCTTCAGTCATAAAGCGATCAACCCTAATCGTATTTGTGAAGCCTTCCAAATTGCTATAAAACCATTCGATCTAAAAACTGATAGCAAGATGGTTTTATTTAAATATTTTGACGAATACGTTAATTTAAAGCTGGGCAATTTGTATCAAACCATCAATACCATGCTTATTGAAGCAGATGTACTTCCTGAGGTAATTCTTAGCTCCCAGAACGATGAAGAGACTGTAGAAGAAAAGAGCTTTGAGAGTCGCACCGCTACTTATTACGATCCGAATGAAAAGGTAGAAACCAATTTTATTCCACGTTCAAAAGAGGAAATGAACAATATTGTCAGCCAGTTTATGAAAGGCAATATTTCAGTTACTGGTGATGAACTAGAACTACCGTCTTCTTTCTACAAAGATCCTAATGAGCAAAATGCGAGTGATAAAAAACTTTTTGCAAGAAAAGACGTTCTACAGTCACTCAATAAACTACAGAAAAAATTACTCAAATTAGGTGCTCAATCCGAATTAGCCAACAATAATGAGATAAAAGATGCTCTGATGAAGGAGATGGGCATAGATGCCAATGACCCTGTCGCCAGGGAAATGGCCGTACTTGATGAACGCAGTATTGATTTTGTTGGCCTGATGTTTGATGCTATCACTGCAGATGAAAGCATCTCACCTGTTGTCAAAGATCTTATTAAGCAGCTACAAATACCCATGATCAAAGTAGCCGTTAGTGATGAAGAGTTATTTTCAAACGAACAGCATCCAGCTCGTAATGTTTTGAATCTCATACCTAAAGCAGGCAAGGGTGTAACTGACAAAGAAGACCGTATTTATTCTGATTTAGATAAAATTGTTAATAATATTCTCAATGAGTATGAAGTTGACACTTCCTGTTTCGATAATGCCGTTGATACACTGTATGACCTTATCGAGAATGAAGAGAGACTGGCCAGGACAAAAGAATTCGAAGAACAAAGAGCTATTATAAAAGAACATACACGTTGTGTTGTTTTATCTGAACTCAAAGAATTAACCATGAACAAAACAATGCCAAAAGATGTGCAACCACTGATTTTGAAGAACTGGTCTACATTAATGTTCAATCGCCATATAAAACATGGTAAGGAAAGTTACCAATGGATGGAGTCCATCCTATTACTTAAACTATTATTGAAATGCCTACAACCATTAAATCAAAAATCTCAATGGGAGTTTTTAAACAATAACCATTCAGCCCTTGTCGAAGCGGTTAATGATGAACTCTATGAAACCAGGCAGGACAAGGAAGATATCGATACTAAATTATCTTTGTTAAACAACACATTTTTAAACATGCTTGATGAGTTTGGTTATACTATTGATGAGATGGTGCATGATGACAAACAAAATTATGTCCATGAATCAATCGATTCAAATATTGAGAAAGAGCTTGATATAATTAGACAAGAAGCACAGATAGCTCTAGATAAAATTAGTCGCTTGCCTGAGAACGTTAAACCTGGCGTGTGGTTTGAAGTGTTTAACGGTAAAGATAAAGCAATACGACGAGTCAAGATGTCAACAATACTAACGGAAGCCGCGAAAATAATTTTTGTAGATAGGAAAGGTGTTAAAGTTATTGAAAAAGATGCGGGTGATTTCGCAGAAGAACTAAACCAGAACATGTCACGAGTTCTAGCAGACCATTCCACATTTGATCACGCACTCGGTAAGGTCATTGGTTCGATGGCCGCATAAAAATATAAAACTAAAATATGAATAAAAAGCCTTATGCAGAATCCTGTGATCAGAATCGTGATGCCATTTTAAACATTATTCAACCTTTATTATTGAGTTCAAAATCCGTATTGGAAATTGGTAGTGGCACGGGTCAACATGCTATTTATTTCTCAGAAAGGCTACCGCATATCATCTGGAACAGCAGTGACCGAGTGGAAAATATTGAAGACATCAAACTTTGGTTATCTGAAAATCACACTAAAAAAACACCACCACCTGTCGAGCTGGATGTTACACAAGAAGCCTGGCCTGAAATATCATTTGATACCGTGTTTACTGCTAACACTTGCCATATCATGAATCAACGATCTGTTGAGGTCATGTTTAAACGCATCGGTGATTTATTACCTGATGATGGCCAACTAATAATTTATGGCCCTTTTAATTACAATCAACAATACACCAGCCTCAGTAATCAGCAGTTTGATCAGTGGCTGAAGTTACGTAATCCGGAAAGCAGTATAAGAAACTTTGAAGATTTAAACGATCTGGCTGAAAAAGCAGGTATGACTCTGGTCGATGATTACGAAATGCCTGCTAATAACCGCATATTGCACTGGAAAAAATAAACCACACTAGATTAACCGTATGTATTTTCGGTGAAGAATCCCTGAATTTTTTCTATCTCATCAAGATTATTTATTAGAGCATTTACGCAATCCACATCCAGTTTTTCACCAGCAAGTTCCCTAAGTGCATCAATAGCTTCCTGATTACCCCATGCCTGTTTGTAGGGGCGGCAACTCACAAAACGTCATCAAGCCATTGTTATCTATATCAATACATTATAAAATTCTAATATTGAATGCTAAATGATAAGAGGATATATATGAATAGCGAACTTTCCTGCGCAAAACTGCAAGAATTTCTGCAAAATGGAGCACAATTGATTGATGTGCGATCAGAAAGGGAATTCAATCAGGGCGCACTCAATGGTGCCATTAATTTGCCCATCACTTCGATACAACACAATACAGACGCTATCGACCAATCAAAGCCTGTTTTGCTGTATTGCCTGTCTGGTCAGCGTTCTGGCATGGTCAAGCAATTCCTCATTTCTCTTGGCTTTGAAGATGTTTATAATATTGGCAGTTATTCTAAATACGCCTTTTGTTAAGCAACGCCTGGATCAGATGATATGAACTACGAAATCAGTGTCGAAAATATTAAATGTGGTGGCTGTGCAGGCACCATTGTTAAAAAAATCAATGCCATTGACGGTATCGAAAGCACTGATGTAGAAATTGAGGCTGGTATTGTTAAGGTCAACGGTATTGATGGGCTGCATGAAACCCTGTTAGCCAGCCTGCTAAAAATGGGCTATCCGGAAACAGGTAGCATAGAAGGCATGGCTGCTGCTAAAGCCAAAGCCAAGTCCTTTGTTAGCTGCGCTGTAGGCAAATTTAACACTGAGAAGTAAATCGAAATCGGTCGTTTCGTGATACTCTACGCGCGCTATGCGTACCGACGATTTCCACTTCGACCTTCCTGATGAGCTGATCGCTCAACAACCCTGCGAACAACGCTCTGCCAGCCGCTTGTTGCACCTGTCTCGGGCTTCAGAAGTGAGTCAGGAATCCATACAACATCGCCAATTTAAAGATTTAATCGAACTACTAAATACGGGCGATTTATTAGTCTTCAACGACACCCGTGTTATTCCAGCTCGTTTGTACGGGCAAAAAGCGACAGGCGGCAAAGTTGAAGTGCTGATCGAACGTCTTATCAATGAAAATCAGTGTCTGGCGCATGTTCGTGCTAGTAAAACACCCAAAATTGACTCCTTGCTTCATATTGGTGATGACGGTGATTACACGCTAAAGGTTGTTGCCCGTCAGGATGATCTATTCGTTCTAAGTTCAAATAACGATGTAAAACTCACTGATGTCATGCAGCAGGTCGGCCATATACCATTGCCACCTTATATTACACGTGCCGATGAGGCGGTAGATTTTGAGCGTTACCAAACAGTCTACTCAAAAAAACCCGGTGCTGTAGCCGCACCCACAGCCGGTCTTCATTTTGATGACGCTATGCTCGAACAACTGAAAGAGAAGGGCGTTCAGTCGACTTTTGTTACGCTGCACGTTGGTGCAGGCACTTTTCAGCCTGTTCGCACTGAAAGCATCGAAGACCATGCCATGCATTCCGAATACCTTGAAGTAAATCAGGCCACCGTCGATGCCTGCAAGCAAGCTCGAAAAAATGGTGGACGTATTATTGCAGTAGGCACCACGGCTGTTCGTTCATTGGAGACGGCTTCAGCCAGTGGCACACTTCAACCATTCTCCGGTGAAACCAACATTTTTATTTATCCCGGTTATGAGTTCCGTAGTGTCGATGCCATGGTCACCAATTTTCACTTATCGGAATCTACCTTGCTCATGCTGGTTAGTGCCTTTGCTGGCAGAGATACAATTTTCGAAGCATACCGGCAGGCTATTGAAAACCGGTATCGGTTTTTCAGTTATGGCGATGCTATGTTTATTTCTTAATAAACAAAAAAACTAGAGTCCGCGAAAAATGCAAATAACGCGAAAGGTAAAAACAAAGAAGGTGTTTTTCGCGGATAGAATAAATGAGTTAGATTTGACTAGATATAAGTACAAACAACATTAACAAATAAAGAAAAGACGCTGTTTTAATATGAAATTTACACTAATAAATAATGATAAAGCTGCCCGAAGAGGGCGTTTGGATTTTGACCGTGGCAGTGTTGAAACCCCGGCATTTATGCCAGTTGGTACTTATGGCACTGTCAAGGCGATGACCCCCGAAGAGCTTGAAGGCATGGGCGCTCAAATCATTCTGGGTAATACCTTCCACCTCATGC
>JBEQLM010000115.1:0-5364 GCA_040325975.1 Gammaproteobacteria bacterium
GTCCATTGAAAAGAATCATCAGTTATAGCACTGCAATCGGCATAAACATAAAATGCACCTTGAGGCTGTGCAGTCACTTTAAAACCCATTTCAGTTAATACCGGTAACAAATAATCACGACGTTCTTTAAAAATCGCCACCCGTCGTTGCAGTATTTCGTCTGTTTCAGGTTCAAAAGCAGCCAGTGCCGCATGCTGGGATATCGTCGGCGGTGCCAGAAAAATATTTTGCGCAACCCGATCAACCATATCAACATATTCTTCTGGCACTACCATCCAGCCCAGTCGCCAACCGGTCATACCAAAGTATTTTGAAAAACTATTGATCACAAAAACATCATCAGACAGAGACAACGCCGTGTATTCATCAAGATCATAAACCAGCCCCTGATAAATCTCATCAACAATCAAATGCCCACCTGCTTCAAGCACAGCTTCATTTAAAGCCTGCATCGACTCACGTTCAATCATTGTACCGGTAGGATTAGATGGACTTGCCACCATAGCAGCGCGAGTATTTCCCGACCAGTGCTTAGCAATGTGTGAGGCATTAAGCTGATATTGACTATCAGCCGTCACAGCTACGTTAATCGCTTTAACAGCTAACACCTGAGCAATATTTCGATTACAGGGATAACCGGGGTCAGAAAGCAGAACACTATCACCGGCTTCAGTTAATACAGACAGAGCAAGCTGCAAAGCACCCGAGGCTCCCGGTGTTACCACTACACGGCGTGAATCAATGGTTAAATTGAACTTACGCTGATAATGATCAGCAATAGCCTGCCGCAAATCGGGCAAACCCAGAGCCGCTGTATAGTGAGTTTTTAATTCTCGTAGTGCCTGAATACCAGCATCAACAATTGGCCGGGCCGTGGCAAAATCAGGTTCACCCACTTCAAGATGAATAATGGATTTACCCTCAGATTCCAACTGCTTGGCACGCGCCAGCAAATCCATGACATGAAAAGGCGGAATTGTTTGTGCTCGACTCAAGCGTCACCCTATCGTTTATATTGTTATATTCTGTGCAAAACTGGATTCAAATACTACAGTAGTTTATATAGACAGTTTAAAGACAATGACAAATTAAACTTGACCTGACGGTGAATTTTGTTAGTTTGATGTTCAGCGACGTCACATTTTAACTATTTACACAATATGCCTAATAAATTCACTCTTATATTTCTACTTCTAAATCTGATATTACCAGTAGTGGCTCATGCCTACCCCGAGAAAGCATTGGTACCGGGCGGCATCGCATTACTCGCCATGCCAGATTATAAAGAAGGCACCGAAGTCACTTTTGACAACAAAAAAATAGCTATTTTTCCGTATAAAGATGTCTGGGTTGCCATGGCGGGTATCCCACTCAATGCAAAACCCGGTGACTACGAGTTTTCTATCAAGCATCATACTGGAATAACCCTGAACAGCAGTGTTCATGTCAAAGCAAAAAAATATGAGGAGCAACACCTCACCATCAAAAATAAACGCAAGGTGAATCCGAACGCACAGGACATGCTACGAATCAACAAAGAACGTATTCGCAAGAAAAAAGCTAAAACTCTCCGAACCGAACAAATCCCCAAAGTTGATTTCATCTGGCCTGCCGAAGGTCGCATCAGCAGCGTGTTCGGATTACGCCGCTTCTTCAACGAACAGGAGCGTAGCCCTCACAACGGCCTGGACATCGCCGCCGCCACCGGCACACCGATCATAGCCACCGCCGTTGGCACCGTCATTGATGCCGGTGACTTCTTTTTCAGCGGCAACATGATCTTTATTGACCATGGCCAGGGCATTATCAGCCTGTACGCTCATATGGATAGCATCAATGTTAAACCCGGCGACATCGTCAAACAGGGGCAGCTCATTGGTACTGTTGGCTCAACCGGTCGTGCCACCGGACCCCATTTACATTTTGCCGTATTTGCCAATAAGGCACTCATCGACCCCATCTATATGCTGCCAAAAAGGCAACTGGATGCACAAATCTCTGCCCGGCCATAAAAACTTTATCCACCAAAATTCCCTAAAGTACTTGCGCTTAGCTCAGAATTAACGATAATTACGACGCTTTAGAATAATCCCTGAATAACATACCGGTAAAACATGGCAAAAGAAGAAGCAATACAAATGGAAGGCACGGTTCTTGAAACCCTTCCCAACACAATGTTTCGTGTTGAACTCGAAAATGGCCACAAAGTCATTGCCCACATTTCTGGAAAAATGCGCAAGCATTACATCCGAATCATGACTGGAGATGCTGTAACTGTTGAGCTCACTCCATACGATCTTGAAAAAGGCCGTATTATTTATCGCGCTAAGTAGTTTTAGATCGATAATCTGAATTTATAAAAAAGCCTGTCAGAGATGACAGGCTTTTTTTGTTTAAGTATTTGTAATCACTTAAATTATACATGTACAAAATTTTTAGCTAAAATTCCAATCCAACTTAGGCAATTCATCGAGTGTGCCAAGCTTTGACAATGGACTAGAGCGAAGCCAATCTTGAAGTTTCTTTGTAAGTTTTGGATCTCCCATCACTTTAATATCGCCTTTTTTTACAGCATCACGAAAATGTTGCTGGCAAATCCAAATGTCTGTCATTGTCCTTAACGAGCATTGAATCACAATATCCACATCATAACCGTGATCATTCAAACATAAATCTATTTCACCGTTTTCTGATACTAACCACCAATCTTGCGCTCCTTTTGGTGCATCAGGGTATTCGAATTGCACAACAACACGATGCTTTGGAAAAATTGACGGATCTACACTACGACGCATATCCCACATTAATAAACCTGCATCCAAATCTTCTTTATTCAAATTAGAGCGAGCCCAACGGTGCCCCCATGCCCCAAGTAGTTCAACAACTGGTCGTAACTCTAATCCTGCAGTGGTCAACTCATAAACATTGCCACCTTTGTGTCCTGTACGTGTTACTACCTTTGCCTCTACCAATTGTTTAAGACGGGTAGATAACAATGTTGGAGACATCAGAGGTACACCTTTTTGCAAATCACTAAATCGAGTACTGCCTGCAATCAATTCCCTTACAATAATTAAGGTCCAACGTTCGCATAATAATTGGGTGGCTTGTGCAAGGGGACAAAACTGACCATACGCTTTCATATTAATACTCCATTTTAAATATCACTATAAATAGGTAATCATCTGTAATAATTAGTTACTACAGAAACTGTAGTTAATTACCGATTCTGTTGATGATATGCTAGCTACACTTTAAATCACAAGAATAGATTAAAGCACAATTTATCCCGTTTCTTACAGAGGAGAGTAAATATGAGTGAATTACTTTATGAACGACTAGGTGGTAGTGAAGGCATTACCAGAATAGCAAATGATGTAATCGACAACCACATGGCCAATAAAACCATTGCTAACCGGTTTGCTGAAAGTGATGTAACTGCTCTTAAAAATGCTGCTGCTACATTTTTTATTGCAGGAACAGGTGGCCCCTCAGTATACAAAGGCAAAGATATGCTAGCCACGCATAAGGGAATGAATATTGCTGCCGCCGAATTCATGGCAGTATTAGATGATGCCCTGGCCGCGTTAGAAAAAAACAATATAGGTCAACGAGAACAGGAAGAAGTTTTATTTGTGCTCTACAGCATGCGATCTCAAATCGTCATGGTTTAAATAATCAGATGATACTGTACAAATAGAAAGAGCCTGTCAGCAATGACAGGCTCTTTCATTTCTTCACTAAAGCAATTTCGAATCGGCTTTTAGTTTCTTCATTACCTCAGATTCATCTAAGGTAATGAATAATAAATCAAGCCTCTTCTGTCTTCGGTTCAGAGGCTGACTCTGTCTGAATATCCAATCCCCCATCAACTACCGAAACTTTTACGTTACCACCATGTGATAACTCACCAAACAGCAAGGCATTCGCCAATGGTTTTTTGAGATATTCCTGAATAACCCGTGCCATTGGACGAGCACCCATTTTAGGATCGTAACCTTTATCGCCCAACCATTGCCTGGCGGCTTCATCAACATGAATAGCGACCTTCTTAGCATCCAGCTGTGTTTCAAGCTCTACAAGGAATTTATCCACTACATGTGACAAGGTTGATTTATCTAGCGCACCAAATTGCACGATAGCATCAAGTCGATTTCTAAATTCTGGAGTAAATATTTTTTTCAGTTCTTCTGCACCATCGAGTTCATTTTTCTGTTCGGTGAAACCCATAGTGCGCCGATCCATCATCTGTGCACCGGCATTGGATGTCATGATGAGTATCACATTTCTGAAATCTGTTTTACGACCGTTGCTGTCAGTGAGTGTACCGTGATCCATGACCTGCAATAAAATATTGAAGACTTCGGGGTGAGCTTTTTCGATTTCATCGAGCAACAAAACTGAATGAGGTTGCTTGTTGATAGCTTCGGTTAATAAACCACCATCATCAAAACCAACATAACCAGGAGGTGCACCCAGCAATCTGGAAACTGTGTGACGTTCCATATATTCAGACATATCGAAACGAACCAGCTCAACACCCATGATAGTGGCTAGCTGTTTACAGACTTCGGTTTTACCTACGCCTGTAGGGCCGGTAAATAAGAATGAGCCAATCGGTTTTTCTGGATTACCCAGGCCAGAGCGAGACATGCGAATGGCAGTGGACAGTGACTCGATAGCATCGCCCTGTCCAAACACAACTAGATTCAAATCACGATCAATATTTTTCAGTACTTCGGTATCAGTCGTCGATACAGTTTTAGGCGGTATACGTGCAATCTTGGCGACAATATTTTCAATATCATGCACATTGATTGAAGCCTTGCTTGCCTTACCAGTTAACTGACGATGCGCACCTGCCTCATCGATAACATCAATGGCTTTATCCGGTAAGAAACGATCAGTGATGTAACGCTCTGATAATTCAGCGGCTGAACGTAGAGCATTATTGCTGTATTTCACGTCATGATGTTCTTCAAAACGTGTTTTCAGGCCTTTAAGAATATCGATAGTTTCTTCGACACTTGGCTCGGGCAAATCAATTTTCTGGAAACGACGCGCTAAAGCATGATCTTTTTCAAAGATACTGCGGAATTCACTGTATGTGGTTGAGCCTATGCATTTAAGATCACCGGAAGCTAATACAGGTTTGATGAGATTCGATGCATCCATGACACCACCAGATGCTGAGCCAGCGCCAATAATAGTATGAATTTCATCGATAAATAAAATTGAACCCTCACGCTGTTTCAGGTGTTTCAAAACAGCTTTTAAACGTTTTTCAAAATCACCACGATATTTAGTACCCGCTACCAGTGCACCTAAATCCAGTGAATAAATTGTGCAATCATTTAATATTTC
>JBEQLM010000116.1:0-5290 GCA_040325975.1 Gammaproteobacteria bacterium
GCATTGGCGCCTGCGCTTTTTTTACCATGTTTTCCGGCGCCTCCGGCGTGACTATTCTTGCGCTCGGTGGTCTGCTTTATCCGATACTCAAAGATGAAGGTTACAGAGATAATTTCTCGCTAGGCCTACTAACTACTTCAGGTTCCTTAGGACTTCTTTTTCCGCCCAGCCTGGCCATTCTGGTGTTCGGGATTGTTGCTGGTGTTAGCATCGAAAAATTATTCATGGCGGGCATCGTGCCCGGTCTTTTGCTTATGCTCATGCTGGCCCTATACAGCACATTTATGGGGCACAAACATAGCGTAGCACGTACCAAATTCAAACTATCACTGCTGATCAGTAGCGCTCGTGGCTGCACCTGGGATCTGTTACTACCCGTTGCCATTATCGTTGGCATCTTCGGTGGTTTTGTTTCCATCATGGAAGCAGCAGCAGTCACCGCCAGCTACGTGCTCTTTATTGAAACTGTCATTTATCACCAGATTGATTTGCGCACACAATTCTTTGCCCTGCTCACTGAAGCCAGTGTCTTGTTTGGCAGCCTGCTTATCATTTTACTGATTGCACTGGGGCTCACCAATCTATTAATCGATGCACAAATCCCCATGAAGATGCTGGCTTTCATGGAACAGCATATCGACAGCAAGTTGCAATTTTTATTGTTACTAAATTTATTTCTGTTACTGGTTGGCGCGATGATGGATATTTTCTCCGCCATCGTTGTTGTCGTACCGCTTATTCTCCCCATGGCAGTCCGCTATGGCATTGACCCTGTTCACCTCGGTGTTATTTTTCTTGCCAATCTTGAGATCGGCTACTCAACACCGCCAGTAGGCATCAATCTTTTTATTGCCAGCGAACGATTCAGGCAGCCTGTTGTAAAATTATTTAAAGCTACTCTGCCTTTCTTATTGTTAATGTTTGTCTGGCTGATGATTATCACCTATATCCCTGAACTTTCTCTATGGTGGAAAGATCAATAAATTAGATGAAATTTAAACTTAACAGCGTTATCCTAACGCCAGAGCATCTCTCACGATTTTAAAGGACAAAAATATGAAACCCTGGTTAAAGAGTTACCCCGATGGCGTACCCGAAAGCATCTCCGTAGATGAATATGCCTCTATTGCTGAAGTCTTCGACCAGAGTATTGAAAAATATGCCGAACTACCGGCCTTCTCTAATTTCGGAAAAACACTGAGCTACCGCGAAATCAAAGACTACACCGATCAACTGGGTGCTTATCTTAAAAATGAACTGGGTTTGAAAAAAGGTGACCGCGTCGCGGTGATGATGCCCAATCTGTTACAAAACCCCATTGCCATTTTTGCCATCCTTCGTGCAGGACTGGTTGTTGTTAACACCAACCCCTTATATACCGCACGTGAACTCAAACACCAGCTCAGTGACTCTGGTGCGGAAACCATTATTATTGTGGATAATTTTTGCAGTGTACTGCAAAAAGTTGTTGCAGAAACCGAAATAAAAAATATTATTATCACGCGCATGGGCGACATGCTGCCCTTCCCCAAATCCGCCATTATTAATCTGGTCGTCAAATATGTGAAAAAAATGGTGCCCTCATACAGCCTGCCCAGTGCAGTCATGTTTAAGCAGGCACTCAAGCTCGGCGCACAACATCGTTTTGAAACCGTACCAACAAATCATTTCGACATTGCCTTCTTACAATACACAGGCGGTACCACGGGTGTATCAAAAGGCGCGGTTCTTACCAATAAAAATATGATCGCTAATATGCAACAGGCTTCTGCATGGATAAAAACGCTAGTCGGTGATAAACGTGAAATAATCATCACCGCTCTGCCGCTGTACCATATCTTTTCATTGACGGCGAACTGCATGACCTTCATGAAACACGGCTGGATGAATTATCTAATCACCAACCCGCGCGACATCAATGGCTTCGTTAAAGAAATCAAAAATCTTAAATTTGCTGGCATCACTGGCGTTAATACTTTATTCAATGGCCTGCTCAATCACCCTGAATTTAAAGATGTCGATTTCTCAAAATTGATTCTGACACTGGGTGGCGGCATGTCGGTACAGAACTCTGTCGCGCAACGCTGGAAAGAAACCACCGGCACCACGCTAGTTGAAGCCTATGGCTTAACCGAAACCTCACCCGCAGCCTGCATGAACCCAATGAATCTGGAAGAGTTTAACGGCATGATCGGCTTACCCATTTCATCAACCGAAGTATCTATTCAGGATGATGACTGGAATGAACTGGCACTCGGTGAATCTGGTGAAATTTGTATACGCGGGCCACAGGTCATGCAAGGCTACTGGCAACGACCCAAAGAAACAGCCAACGTACTCAGCGCTGATGGCTGGTTACACACTGGCGACATCGGCGTTATGAATGATGAAGGCTTTGTCAAAATTGTCGACCGTAAAAAGGACATGATACTGGTTTCCGGCTTCAATGTTTTCCCTAATGAAATAGAAAGCGTCATTTCCGAACACCCCGATGTACTTGAAGTCGGTGTCGTCGGCATGCCTGATGAGAAAAGTGGTGAGTCGGTGATGGCCGTGATCGTGAAGAAAAACCCCGACTTAACGGAAGACGCCATCAAATCTTTCTGCCGTGAAAATCTGACTGGTTATAAAATCCCCAGATCTATTATCTTCGTTAATGAATTACCCAAAACTAATGTTGGCAAGATTTTGCGCAGGGAAATAAGGGATAAATATGTTAACAATTAAGCTCTGAGTTTTTTGTAACTCAATTTTATAAAAACACTTATAAAAGTATGGAATCATAGCTATAATCAATAGACGTGCCGGGAACGCATCAATGTACATTATAATTTTTGCGGGAAACACGTAATATGATTGATATAGAACAAGTAAAGCAAAGCTTTGATCGTTGCCCATCTAAGGACGACATAATTGATAAATTCTACGGTCTATTTTTTGATATCCATCCAGATATAAAACCGCGATTTACCAACACAAATTACGACAGCCAGAAAAAAATGCTTCTGCAAGGCCTTGATTTAGCCATCATGTTTGCAACTGATGAGGCTGTAGGCAAAATTGGAATGAACAGAATCAGAAAATCTCATAACAAATCGGGTTTGAATATCCCGCCCGAACTCTACCCCTACTGGAAAGTGAGTTTTCTACAGACAATTTCAGAATTGGATCCAGAATTTACCGATGAGTTAAAACAACAGTGGGACATGGTGCTGCAAAAATCCATTGACTATATTATTGCTGGCCATGAAGGCTGAACGAGTTTTATTCGAATAAATCTGAACCTACAAAAACACATATTCTGCCTCTTCAATAAATTTCAACTCATCTTCTGAGCTTTCCCTGCCCAAAATCTCATTCAACTCCGGAAACCTGCCAAAACTTTCAATCACATAATGGTGTCTCATCGCGTATTCCAGCATTTCTCTGTATGGCTCTTGATGCGACTCCGGCACATCGGCGAGCAACTGGTTATAGGCCTGCACGCTCCATTTTTGCTTTTCACTATCTTCCGCATGCTCTAGCGGTAAGTAGAAAAACCCTCGCTCCACAGGGTGCAGATTCAGGTCATCACCCGCGCCAATGCCCTCAAGACAAATCGCCTGTGCCTTTTCATCCTGTGCGAATGCTTCGGCATAACCGCGATGTATATGACGAGAGAACTGATCGAGCAATATAATTATCGCTAATCGGCCTCTGGGCATATCCAGCCAATGCTCCAGCTCACCATCGACTGCGCGCTGATAAACGTCACCAAATCTAATGAAAATTTCCTGGTCATATTTATGGCCTTCTTCAAACCAGATTTTCTGGCGTGTCAGATCGGCGCTATAAGCATCTGGAAATCCGCCAAACCAGTATTCCAGGATTCTTTCTATGGTCTCATTCATGACTGCATTATAGTGTAATTTATATTTCACCAAAACGATAACGCCCGTATAATCAGCGCCATGTCCCGTTTCCTCATTATTCTTGTTGTTGCCGCCATCGCTTATTTGCTCTGGTTCAAAATCAAAAAAGCCAGGGGTGAAGAGAAAAAAAAGCTGGTCATCTGGACGGTTGCGGGCAGCGCCATTGCGGTGCTGGGCTTTCTTGCCATCACTGGTCGACTCAATTTTATTACTGCCGCCATTACCGGTGCAGTGGCAATGCTACCCAAAGCGGCTCAACTATTACGCTACCTGCCCATACTCGATAAATTTCGCCAGCATGCGAATAATTCAAATCAGCAGCAGAATCAAAATAATCGGCAGGCCAGTGCACAATCTGCCATGAATAAAAAACAGGCTTCTGATATTCTTGGTATTGAGCCGAATGCAAGCAAGGAAGAAATCATCAAAGCGCACAAACGCATGATGCAGAAAGTTCACCCTGATCGAGGTGGCTCGGATTTTTTAGCTGCGCAGATCAATCAGGCGAAGAATACGCTGCTCAGCTAAATTCAGGCTGAAAACACCCCAAACCTTCTGGGTTTACATATAAACCCATAATGACATAATGCCCGCACCTGACCGCATACGGGAGCAGAGCGGAAAACACCAGACCTTCGGGCGACAACCAAACTCATTTGGGAGAAATACCATGACAATCAGCGACGAAAAAAAAGCCGAAACCCGTGACCGTATCAACCGCGACCCTGATTTTCGCGATGAGTTTCTCACCAGTGCTCGCAATATGTACATGAAGGCCATGGAGCTCGACCCCGAACTGGCCAATGAAATCGACCGTTTTGAAAAAATACTCGGAGCCGAACCCAACAGCTACGAATTCGAAGAAGGTGAAGATGATGAAATCGCCATATTTGAAAAAATACTTGCTGCTTACGACAACCAGAACCTGCTCGATGAAAAAGATGCCAGCACGATTAACTAAATCCTTTTATTTAAGCTACAGGATATACCGTGTCAGATCATTTTAATGAAAAAGCCAAAACCTGGGATGCTGATGAGATGGTCAAAAAACTTTCATCAGCGATTGGCGCTTCAATACTAGAAAATACCAGCCTCAATCCGCAGATGAATGTGATGGACTTCGGTGCCGGCACGGGTTTGATCAGCTCTCAGGTTGCGCCTTTGGTAAACAAAATTGTCGCGGTTGATATTTCCGAAGCCATGTTGGACAAGCTGATTGCCAAGCCGGAATTACAGGGCAAGGTTGAAGCCGTTTGCCAGAATATTTTAGAACAACCATTAACAACACAGTTTGATCTGATCATGAGCGCGATGGCCATGCATCACGTGGAAGACACCGCCAAACTCATCCAAACATTTTCAGAGCATTTAATTTCCGG
>JBEQLM010000117.1:0-5272 GCA_040325975.1 Gammaproteobacteria bacterium
ATGGGGGTTGTATTTTGCCAGAGGAGAGATATCCACCACACCCGGTCGATTGTCTCCGTCGATTATGACATAATATGTAAACGGCTGGCCCAGATAAATTGGTTCCGACGTATCGACCCGGGCAAAGACGCGCGCTTCACGGATTAATTCGTCCATATTGCCATCCTCGGCAAAATGCCTGAGTTCCGGGCCGGTGATGATCTGATCACTGTGTTTTATAAGATCGAGCTCTTTAGCAATCGCCATTGCCGTAACAGGATGGTCACCAGTAATCATCGCGACTTCGATACCGGCTTTCTGGCATTTCGCGATGGCATCTTTAGCCTCAGGACGAAGAGGATCAATCATGCCGATCAATCCAGTTAGCGTCAGGCCATTTAAGTGCTCCTCCGAGAAGACTTCTGCTTCACTCAGTTTAATCTCACCACTAGCCAGGGCAATGACTCGATAGCCTTGACTCGCCAACTCTCGCGCCTGATCTTCTAGCAGCTGGCCATTCAAAACCGCATCACCATTTAAAGTGGCCATGCAGTCACACATAGGTAACAGACGCTCTAGTGCACCTTTAACAAAAGCATGTTGTTGGCCGCTAACTTCATTCAAACTAGCACAGAATAGTCGTTCCGATTCGAAAGGAATGATGGCGATTTCAGGACAGGCATTGACGGTCTCTGCTTTGGTGATACCCGCTTTATGCGACATGACGAGTAGTGCTTTATCCACAGCATCGCCATGGTGCACCCAACCATCGCCACGATGACTAAGAAAACCCTCATTAGCTAATACAGCTGTTTTACATAGACGTTCTAATAATGCCTTTTCATTATCATCCAGCTTTCCCTGCTGTGTATTAATACTTCCTTCGGGTTCAATGCCTGAGCCAGTGATATTCCATGGTTTAAAATTGGGTAAGGCAATACGACGTGCAGTTAACTGATTAACAGTCAGCGTGCCGGTTTTGTCGGTGGCGATAAAAGTACACGAACCCAGTGACTCGACCGCGACTAATTTTCGAATGATGACATTGCGCCGCGCCATTCTTCGCATACCGATTGCCAGAGCGACTGTTAGTGCGACGGGAAGACCTTCGGGTATGGCAGATACGGCGAGAGCCACAGCCAGCAGAAAAATTTCTGCCATTGGCATACCACGAGAAAGCGAGATAGCTGCCATGATTATTGCTGCTACCGCAACGATGATTGCAACACGCTGGGTAAAACTTTCCATCCGTATCAGCAAGGGCGCTTTTGTCGCTGGCTTGTTAAGCACTGACTCTGCAATATGCCCTAATTCTGTTTCCAGTGCGGTGCCGACAACCACACCTCGACCCCGACCACGTTCGACTAAAGAGCCAGCGAAAAGCATGTTACGCCGATCACCCAGAGTCGTTTCGGTTTCTAATACTAAATCAGCATCTTTCAGTACTGCTGTAGATTCTCCCGTGAGCAAGGATTCATCCACTTCCAGATCATGGCTGGCAAGCAGGCGAATGTCAGCGGGAATTTTGTCGCCAGATTCAAGTAATATGATATCGCCGGTAACCAGATCTTCGGCATCAATTTCATAACTATCTCCGTCACGAAGAACCAGACAACGAGTGCTGACCAGACTGCGAAGTGCAGAGGCGGCACGTTGTGCGGAATGTTCCTGAATGGTTCCGATCATGCCGTTGATAAACAAAACCGCCGCGATAAAACCCGCATCAGACCATTCTTTAATCGCCACTGATAAAAGTGCAGCAATGATGAGAACATAGATAAGTGGACTGGCGAATTGATGAAGGAAAACCAGGCCAATGCCAACAGGCTTTGTTTCTGGGAGGCTGTTGGGACCGTTCTGCTCAAGGCGGGCAGAGGCTTCAGCCTGAGTCAGGCCATGTTTTGTTGACTGATGTGCACTAAGAACTTTATCACTGGATAAGGCATGAGGAGTCAGTAGCACGTCTTCAGAGGCTACCTGAACCTGTCCTTCAGAAATATTGTTGGCATTACTCATAGTCTATATCAGCAGTATCACGACTAGTCTTGCAACAATATCACAGAATAATATATTGCGTGAATTAAGCGACACCAGCTACGAAGATTTTTTATTAATATCATTTAAGTTCATCAAACGCCATAAAATATCCTGACAGAAATCCCATAACTTATTACAGGTTTTTATCTGCCTATGTTACTGTATGGTATATACAGATTTACGTAATAAACAGTACTAACGATACTCTTGCGAATGAGTAGAGGGTGATTGCCGTTACCTGTGCAACTGCCGAATTAAGTGGACAGAATGCTCGCAGGGGTATCACTGATGTTATGGATTTATTAATGATAAAACCACGACAAAGATATGCTTTTCTAATCATTCTATTCACACTGGTGACTGGGAATGGCATTGCTGAAACTGGCTCAAACAATCCAGTACTCCATGTTGCTGGCTGGGATGTCTATTCTGATCCTGAACATCGTAACAAAACCATCGGTTACAAAAGTTTTGAGAAACAAACCGGTGTCAGAATTGAATTCACACCACTGCATAATCTTGATGAAATTATCCAGCATGCTAAAACGGATAAGAATGTTGATGTATTAATCATTTCTAATGAAGGTATTAAAATACTTTATAAAATGAATCTTATCCAGAATTTGGCCTTAGACAAAATCCCCTATTATCAGGATTTACATCATCATCTTCTATACACCGACTGGGGTCAATTCAACGGTAAAACCTATGCCGTACCCTGGTCATGGGGACCGACCGGACTGCTCTATGACTCTAAAAAAATAGACGAGCCTGAAAGTTGGAATGTTTTCTGGGATCCTAAATATAAGGGAAAAGTCGCATTATGGGACGATGTTTCAATGATATGGATCACAGCTCTCACGCTTGGTTATAACAATGTGTACGACCTGAGGCCTGAGCAGCTCGATAAAGTAAAGAAAAAACTCCTGAAACTCAATAGTCAGGCACCTTCTTATTATAAAGGCGAAAAAGAAGAAATGGATCTTCTTATGTCAGGAAATGTTTTGATTGCCAATAGCTGGTTCGACCCATCTGCACGCCTTATCAGGCATAACAGGCAATTCAAAATGGTCATCCCCAAAGAAGGGGCTGTTGGTATGTTTGATAGTTACCTGTTGAGCCGTAACAATAAATCAACTGAGATTTCACTCCATTATATTAATCATCAAATCAGCCCTGAAGTGCAGCTACAATTGAGTCGCATCACTGGATTAGCACCATCAAACATAGAAACATTGGCTTTAATGACTCAGGATGAAATCCATGCGCTACATCTTAATGAGCAAAGTTATTTTAAGAAAATGATCTTATGGGATGACATGCCAAAAAAGCATTTATATGAACAAATTATGCTAGAAATGCACCAACAACAGAAATAGAACATATTATTGATCTCATGAGAGAATACACCAAAATAATTGGCAACATCGCAGCACTAGGATTTGTAATAATTGTGGCTGTCGGTTATTTCATGTTTCTTAAAATGAACGCCTCGTTATTACAACACCAGCAAGAACAATTTTACGAAAATTCCATATCAAAAATAAAAACATTCAATAAACACGTTAAAAACATTACCAAAAACTTTAAAACTTACACACAATTACCATCATTTAAGTCTATAAGATTCCACACACTTACATTAAATCATCTAGCTGCTGAAGAGGACAAGCGACACCTTGAATTGTTTTTGTTTGACATTCTAAAGAATAACAATTACCTATTAGCAACTAAGTTCATTGATAATGACGGAATTGAAATTATTAAGGTTGACCAAACTGCTATTTATTCTAATCTAGACGGCATCTTAAAAGATGGAGATATAATACATATTGATGAGTTGAATCTTAAAGCAAACGAATATCACATAGAAACTTTAAGTAATAACTCTAGAGAACTGAAAAACTTAATCTGGTGGATACCCGTGTATGTTTCTTCAACTACGCGACTAGGCTATCTGGTATTTAAAGTTGATCCAATTTTGATAAAAAATGAAATTTCTGTCCTGGCTGATAGTGGCTTAAACTTTATATTGATTAACAATGAATTTGATAATATTTCTCAGAGAGACTTCCAACTAATTTCAGAACCACTGCCTGATGACATTAATCTGGAGGATAAAGATTGGGTGGTTTCAGATGACCTGGCATTAAGCGGCTTAAACTGGAAAATCCATATCATTGGTAACAAGAAAATTTATAACAAAGGAATTACCAAAATACTATCTATTGTCAACTTTGGTCTTATCCCTGCATCTGTTCTAATTTTAGTTTTTCTGACGTATTTATACAGAAAAAAAATTGAATCTGACAAACACATACATCACCTTGCGTACTATGACAGCCTAACCGGACTGGTTAATCGGCATCAATTTGACAATACGCTTAATATTGCCGTAATAGAAACTCAAGAACACAATTCACAGCATGCGTTACTCTATCTGGATCTGGATCAATTCAAGATTGTTAACGACACCTGTGGCCATTTAGCTGGTGACAAACTACTTGAACAATTAGCTGCTCACCTTAAGCATTCTGTCCGTGATAGCGACATGCTAGCCAGACTCGGTGGCGATGAGTTTGCCTTATTGCTTAATTTGTGTCCTGAAAATAAGGCTATTAATATTGCCAACAAAATACTAAACAGTGTTTCCGAGTTTCGCTTTGTCTGGAAAGATAGGTCATTTAGTATCGGTGTAAGTATAGGTGTTGTTTTTATCAATAACCCTCATGAAACAGCCAGCAATATATTACGTAAAGCTGATCTTTCCTGTTATATGGCAAAAGAGCTAGGTCGTAACCGAATCCATGTTTATACCGACGAAGATCAATCACTGGAAGCACGACATGGTGAAATGCAATGGGTACATAGAATAGAACACGCTCTTGATAACAATCAATTTTTTCTGGAGGCACAACTCATTCAACCTCTTGGTGATAATAAAACCTCATCACAACATTATGAAGTCCTGATTCGGTTAAATGAAAATGGCAAAGTTATTTTACCTGATGCTTTTATTCCTGCGGCCGAGCGCTATGGACTTATGCCGAACATAGATAAATGGGTTATCGACAATACGTTTTCATTCATGAAGAAACTACTTAACTCCCCCTCAGATAAAAACAATAACATTTCTTTTTCAATTAATATTTCTGGTTCGACACTTGGCCACAAAGACTTATTTCCTTTCATAAAAGAGAAACTGACATCTTATAAAATTCCGGCCGCATCTATTTGTTTTGAAATAACCGAAACT
>JBEQLM010000118.1:0-4387 GCA_040325975.1 Gammaproteobacteria bacterium
ATTTTGATCGAGTTTCTGTTGGCGCCGACCGTGCCATCCGAACCGAGCCCATAAAAGAGCCCCGAGAAGAATCCTTTATTCGGAACGTCGAAAGTTTCATCGACCTCCAGACTTGTATTGGTTACGTCTTCATTGATGCCCACGGTGAACTCGTACTTGGGCTTTTCGACATCGAGATTGTCGAAAACAGCTTTGTGCATTTGCGCAGCGGTTTCAACGTCGATGCGTTTAACTTTATCGGGTGTTGTTAAATGGCAGGGGCCACTGACTAAGGTAACCGAAGCGCCCGCTTCACTTGCCGCTTCGGCTAGCGCATAACCCATGCGACCAGAACTGCGGTTGCCAATAAAACGTACCGGATCGATCGGTTCATAAGTAGGGCCAGCGGTAATCATGACATTGACCGCCTGCAACTCGCCTTGTTCAAAACAATTGGCGAGATGATCGATCAACTCGGGCACTTCCATTAAACGACCTTCACCGATTTCACCACAAGCCTGCTCGCCAGAAGCGGGGCCAAATTGAAACAGGCCACGTTGACGCAAAGTTTTGCAGTTGGCCTGTGTCGCCAGATCATTCCACATCGCCTGATTCATCGCTGGTGCAAAAGCCAGTGGGGCTTCGCTGGCGAGACAGATCGTGCTAAGCAAATCATCGGCACGACCCTGTGCCAGTTTGGCGATAAAATTGGCACTGGTGGGGGCGATCAAAATAGCGTCTGCCCAACGTGCTAACTCAATATGACCCATACCGGCTCCAGCCTTTTCATTCAGCAATTCTGTGTGAACTGGATTGCCGGATAATGCCTGAAAAGTCAGTGGTGTAACAAACTCAGTAGCGGCTTGGGTCATGGCAACACGTACATCCGCACCTGCATCTTTCAGACGACGAGTGAGTTCGGCGCTTTTATAGGCGGCAATGCCGCCAGTAATACCGAGTAGAATGTTTTTGCCGTGTAAGCGTTTCATCCGCACAGTTTAACAGAATCAAGTTCTTAAGCGCTGATTTGCTATGATTTGATAGGAGGAGTAAGGATTTGCAGCGCTTTTCAAAGAGGGCTAATATCAGGTATCAAATAAATCAGGGACGACTATGGCTATATCAGACTGGCCCGCGCAGGAAAGGCCACGGGAAAAACTCCTGCAAAAAGGCGCAGATGCGCTCTCCGATGCCGAATTACTGGCGATTTTTCTGCGTACTGGCGTGCAAGGCCTGACAGCAGTCGATCTGGCCCGCTCATTACTGGATGACTTTGGTGGCCTGAAACCGCTTCTCGAAGCCAGCGAAAGCGAATTTTGTCAGCGACATGGATTAGGCCCCGCTAAATATTCGCAGTTGCAGGCTGTGCTAGAAATGGCGCAACGACATTTGTTTGAAAATATACAACGTGGTGATGCCCTGTGCAGTCCCGACGAAACTCGGCGTTACCTTCAAACCGAACTACAAAGTTACCCACACGAAGTCTTTGCCTGTTTGTTTCTGGATAACCGTAACCGCATAATCTCATTCGACAAAATGTTTTATGGCACCATCGACGGTGCCAGTGTTTATCCTAGAGAAGTGGTCAAACTGGCTTTAAAGAAAAATGCAGCCGCAGTCATCTTTGCGCACAACCATCCTTCCGGCGTCGCCGAACCGAGTCGTTCTGACGAACAAATTACTCAGCGTTTAAAACAGGCGTTGGAAGTGGTTGATATAAGAGTGCTGGATCACATGGTGATTGGGGATGAAGTGGTTTCTTTTGCTGAGCGTGGACTTCTGTAAATAGCTTAGCGTTTTGGTCGCTTAATATTACCCCATGAAAACGACTCAACCTGAGTGTTTCTGGGATCTGCTTTGCTGTCAGTCTGGGCTAAACGATTCGGCAACCATAACCTTGTATTGGCCTTCATATAATCAGGATCATTATCCTGAAAGGCATCGGGATTCTGGCTGATGATATCGGCCATTAGCTTTGGTCGCATTCCTGGATTGTTGGGTAGGAGTTGCGCGGCAATCTCGCCCAGTGTGTCTCCACTTTGTGTGTCCCAATAGTGCTGGCTGAGTGAGTACACTTCAACGCGTTTCGATTCGGCAAGCACGGGCAGAGAAACGCTCAAGGTGCTGAGTAGTGCTAAGTGAGTGATCAATGAGAGAATGTTTTTCCTTTTCATAGCCTGAGTATAGCAACAAGAATTGCGGCTGTGCTGATACAATTCCGCCATGTTGAAAATAGATAATATTGAAATCCCGGGCCTGGCACCAATTAGCTTTGAACTTGCGGCGGGTGAGTGTTTGGGCGTGAGCGGTGAATCGGGCTGTGGTAAAACTCGGTTATTGCGAGCGATTGCGGATATGGACGCAATCGAAGGCTCAGTATGTATTGACGATTTATGCCAACAGGATGTTTCCGGCGCTGACTGGCGTAAGCGTGTGGCTTTGTTGCCCGCTGAAAGTCAGTGGTGGTTTGATACAGTGGCACCACATTTTCCTGTGGGTACTAGCAGTTATTCAGCTCTGGGTTTTAGTGAAGAAGTGAAGCACTGGTCTGTATCGCGTTGCTCCAGCGGTGAGAAACAGCGTCTCTCTATCCTGCGTTTGCTGGCTAATAAACCGCGTGTGTTATTACTGGATGAGCCAACCGCCAATCTCGATGCGGAGAATTCCAGAAAAGTGGAAGCATTGATCGCAGAATATCTGGAAGAAAATGACGCAGTGGCAATTTGGGTGAGCCATAACCAGTCACAACTTGAGAGAGTTGCTTCAAAACGTTACTTCGATTTCTCCGAAAATGGAATGGTGTCGCTCGGGTCAGGTGGTGCTGCGATATGAATACACTGATTTCATTATCAGCTTATGATTTGATGCTGGCTTCTTTGCTGGTACTAGCCCTGGCTGGATTGGGCGCTCGCATGAATCTTGGCATCAGCCAGCAATTGATCATTGCCGCACTGAGAACCACGGCGCAATTGTTATTGATTGGTCTGGTGTTAAAACAAATTTTTGAAACAGCACAGTTACCGCTGATTATTTTGATGATGACAGTGATGCTTGTTGTCGCCGCGTGGGAAATACTGTCTCGTCAAAAAAGAAAAATAAAAGGCTGGTGGGGTTTTGGAATCAGCATCTTTTCGTTATTTGTATCTTCATTTTTAATTACTCTAGTCGCGTTGTTGCTCATTATAAAAACTGATCCGTGGTACACGCCGCAGTACGCGATTCCATTATTAGGTATGTTGTTGGGTAACACGATGAATGGTATTGCGCTGGGTATGGATCGATTGATTCAAACTGCGTGGCAGCAACGCGCCATTATCGAGCAGCGTTTAATGCTGGGGCAAACCGCCATGGAAGCAATTAGAGAAATTCGTCATGAGAGTATGCGTGCCGGTATGATTCCAATCATCAATGCTATGGCGGCGGCGGGTATCGTCAGTCTGCCCGGCATGATGACCGGTCAGATACTTTCAGGCACCGAGCCTGTCGAAGCGGTAAAATATCAAATATTGATTATGTTTTTAATTACTGCGGGCACCGGCTTTGGTGTGATCGCAGTATTACACCTGATTTCAAAACGCCTGTTCGATGCGCGAGATCGTTTGCGGTTTGATCAATTGTTGGCTGAGAAAAATAACGAGTAGGTCGGAGTAATAGTACAAGGAAGTACTGTTTATGAACCTAATGGATGGCAACCCTTTTCCATCCTTAGATCCGTTGACGGTGCTTCCATGCACCACTACTCCGACGTTTTAAATTTCGTCGGCATGGGGATGCCGACCTACTGTCTGACCTGGATCGTAGGGCGTTTTAACCCTGCACCAGCTTACGATACTCTTCCGGTTTCAACCTTGGACCAAATCCGGTCACCACCTGTGCAGCAGTTTTGCTGGCCAGATCACCAGCTTGCTGATAATTCATACCATGGGTAATACCGTAGAGGAATGCACCAGCAAAGTTATCACCTGCACCGTTAGTGTCAACGGCAGTTACTTTGTGAGGCGCAATTTCGAATAAGGTTGTTCCATCATAAACAGCCGCACCTTCCGCGCCCAGTGTGATCGCGAAGTTCTTCGAGAATGTTTTGATCACGTCGATAGCGTCGCCGATGTTGTCTTTCTGCGTGTATTGTAAAGCTTCTTTTTCATTGCAGAAAAGCAGATCAATGCCATCACCAATGGTTTCTTTTAGTTGGTCACCGAAAAATTCAACAATACCGGGGTCGGAGAAAGTAAAAGCCGTTTTCACACCATTGGCTTCAGCAACTTTGCGAGCCAGGATATTGGCTTCCTTGGCACAAGGTGAAGTTACCAGATAACCTTCCATGTAACAGTATTCGGAATTAGCGATGTGTTCTTTGTGCAATTCAGCTACAGAAAGTTCGGAAGATATGCCAAGGAAGGAATGCATG
>JBEQLM010000118.1:4397-5272 GCA_040325975.1 Gammaproteobacteria bacterium
GCATCGGGTGTCACCATGACCAGACATTTTCCGGTGATACCATCGGGATGAGTACCGTTCATATTGGTATCAACACCGGCTTCTTTTAAATCACTGAGATAAAACTGGCCGAGATCATCGTCGGCAACCTTGCAGGTGTAATACGATGAACCGCCCATGGCAGCAACCGCAATTAGAGTATTTGCCGCTGAACCACCGCTGGCTTTGTTGCCCTCAAAAGCATCCAGGTGCCCCATAAGACGATGCTGTTCTTCTTCATCAACCAGCGTCATGATGCCTTTATCGACGCGCATCAACTCAAGAAAGCTGTCCTCGACTTCAAACTCCATATCAACCAGTGCATTGCCCAAACCGTAAACATCGTATTTTTTCATGTGGTTACCCTAAATATAATAATGGTGTGAATTGTAGAGATTTATAGTGTGTTTGTCAGGCTGGATTACTGTGACAGGAGCGGTAATGCAATCTTAAATCTGTCCAGTCATTAGCTCAGTGCTGTAACTAATTTTTCGATTTGTGGTTTTGTGTGTGATGTAGATAGAGTCACTCTCAGACGCGCGGTACCTTTGGGCACCGTAGGTGGCCGTATTGCCGTGACCAGTAAACCTTTTTCGAGCAGCTGTTCACTTGCGGCGACAGCGCGTTGTTCATCGCCAAGAATAATCGGCTGGATCGCGGTCTGACTATCTGTGAGTTCAATACCCGCCTGTTCAGCGCAGCTTCTGAAGTATTGAATGTTGTCGTTCAGTTGTTCGCGCAACTCGGGTCTGGTTTGTATCAGCTTCAAACTCGCGCGTGTTGCTTCGGCTACTGCCGGTGGTGTTGCGGTGGTGTAAATATAGGATCGGGCTTTTTGTATCAGGGTTTCGATCAGT
>JBEQLM010000119.1:0-5257 GCA_040325975.1 Gammaproteobacteria bacterium
GATATTTTCAACATCTTCACCGACGTAACCCGCTTCGGTCAGTGTGGTTGCATCAGCGATAGTGAAAGGTACATCAAGTAAACGCGCCAATGTCTCTGCCAGTAGAGTCTTACCCGAACCGGTAGGACCAATCAGCAGAATGTTACTCTTAGAAAGTTCAATTTCATCTTTCTTATGTTTAACTTCCAGACGCTTGTAATGGTTATATACAGCAACAGCCAAAACTTTTTTAGCCTTTTCCTGACCAATGACATAATCATTCAGAAGGTCATTAATTTCGTGCGGGGTCGGTAACTTTCGAATTGCCGATGAAGTTTCTTCTTCCATTTCCTCGAGAATAATGTCATTACATAGCTCGACACATTCATCGCAAACATAAACAGATGGACCTGCAATCAGTTTTTTGACTTCGTGCTGACTCTTACCGCAAAAAGAACAGTAGAGTAGTTTTTCAGAATCGTTACCCGAATGGGTTTTATCGTCACTCATTTAATTATTAAACCTCAGGCTTAGCCCTTTTGTCTGTTTCACCTTGCATCACCACAATAAAGCAGCAAGGCTTTGATTATATGCATAACGTTAATATATAGTCCATAAACGTTATTTCAACAGAAATTCAGGCCTGAAAAAACCTTTTTTCAAGGGGATTCACCAATTCCGGGTATTGGTATTAATTCAAATATTAAGATCTTTTCTCTAATACTTCGTCAATCAGGCCATATTCTTTAGCTTCTTGCGAGCCCATGAAGTTATCGCGTTCAGTGTCATTATCGATGGTTTCCATCGACTGCCCCGTATGGTGAGCTAATAAACGATTCAATTGTTCACGAATTTTAAGAATCTCACGTGCATGGATATCAATATCCGTCGCCTGGCCCTGAAAACCACCCAGAGGCTGATGAATCATGACTCTTGAATAAGGTAGAGCGAAACGCTTACCCTTTTCACCACCCGCGAGCAGAAAAGCACCCATGCTGGCTGCCTGACCAATGCATAAGGTACTGATTTCAGGCTTAATAAACTGCATGGTGTCATAAATAGCCATGCCTGCAGTTACCGAACCACCAGGAGAGTTGATATAAACTGAAATATCTTTATCTGGATTCTCCGACTCCAAAAACAACAACTGCGCGACAATCAGATTGGCCATATGGTCTTCAATTGGCCCGACAATAAAAATTACGCGTTCTTTCAGCAGGCGTGAGTAAATATCGTAAGAACGTTCACCGCGAGAAGTTTGCTCTACCACCATTGGAATCAATCCCAATGCTTCAGTTTCAAGCGCGCCACCCGTGTGACCATTAAATTGTGGAAATTTATGCATGTCTTATACCCATTAAATGGCTGATGCAGGCTTCATTACCTCATCAAAAGAACTATCAATAGTTGAAACCTTAGCCTGATCAACTATCCAGTCAACAATCATATCTTCAACTACCAGTGATTCAACACCACGCATCATCTGTGGATTACTCTTATAGTAGTTTACAAACTCGCCTGGGTCTTCATAATCTTTCGCCATCAACTCGATACGCTCAAAGACTTTAGCCTGCTCGGGCTGCAAACCAGAAAGCTTAACCAAATCACCTAAAAGCATACCCAATTTCACTCGACGCTCAGCGTCAGCCATGAACATATCCACAGATTGATCGCTACCAGCTTGAGCACTGGCTTGCTGCTTCAAGGTTTCAGCCTCTTCCAGAACAATCGCTTTAGGCACTTGTACTGAATTAACTTCTAGCAATTGATCCATCACTTTAGATTTCAAATCGCTAGCGATACGACTATCCAGTTCACGTTGCATGTTGTTTTTAACATCTTCACGCAATTTTTCCAGACCACCTTCTTCAACACCAAAATCTTTGGCAAAGGCATCATCCAGCACTGGTAACTCTGAAACTTCAACTTTAGAAACAGTAATTGCAAACTCAGCGGGCTTACCTGCTAAATCAGCCGCTGAGTAATCAGCAGGGAAAGTAATATTAATAGTCGATTCAGCATCTTTAGCCAAACCAATGATCTGCTCTTCAAAACCGGGGATCATACTGTTCGATCCAATCACCAAAGGCACATTCTCAGCAGAACCACCTTCAAACAGCTCGCCATCAATACTACCTTTAAAGCTCATAGTCACACGATCGCCATCTTCAGTAGCGCGCTCAACCTCACTCCAGTTCGCTTTTTGCTTACGCAAAGTTTCCAGCAAACCATCAATATCTGAATCTTTAATCTCAGCAACCAGTTTCTCAATTTTCAAATCACTAACAGGCGCCAGCTCAACGTCAGGATAAATCTCAAAAGTTGCAACATATTCAAGAGGTTTGCCTAATTCAAAGCTTTTTGGCTCAATCGAAGGATCACTGGCAGGACGTAGGTTTTCCTGAGTCACCGCATCACGGAATGTGTTCTGCATGACTTCACCAGCCACTTCCTGAAACACCTGTGTAGCATAACGCTTCTTAACGACACTAAATGGAACTTTACCGGGACGAAAGCCATCGACTTTAACTTGATGACGCATTGATTGAAGTCGGCTCTCAACTTGAGCATCGACTGTCTCTGCAGGTACCTGAACCGTCAACTTACGCTCAAGACCTTCCCCTGTTTCAACTGAAACTTGCATAGATACCTCAGTGTGTATACTTAATTCTAAGAAAAATAATGTGGTGCGAAAGGGGAGACTCGAACCCCCACATCATAGATACTGGTACCTAAAACCAGCGCGTCTACCAATTCCGCCACTCTCGCATATGTGGGTGCGAATCATACCAAAAAAAAGCGCATAGTACGGCCTTTTTCAGAATAAATTCAGCAAATTTATGAATATTTACGAATTACACAGAACCCCGCCAGTGCAAACACACATGACGGCAAACCATTGAAGATATGACTAAAAATGGTGGGTCGTGAGAGACTTGAACTCTCGACCAAGAGATTAAGAGTCTCCTGCTCTACCAACTGAGCTAACGACCCAAACTTGGTATTCATACTTACAAAAAAATGGGGTGGATGATGGGGCTCGAACCCACGACAACCGGAATCACAATCCGGGACTCTACCAACTGAGCTACACCCACCATAAATCAAAATGGCGCGCCTGGCAGGATTCGAACCTGCTACCCTCGGCTTAGAAGGCCGATGCTCTATCCGAGTGAGCTACAGGCGCAGTATTTTGGGTTACTGCTAGACCTAAAACCAGACAACCAAAATTTGGTCGGGGTGGAGAGATTCGAACTCCCGACATCCTGCTCCCAAAGCAGGCGCGCTACCAGACTGCGCTACACCCCGATGTACTACATTCAGCAAACATCCATTTGCAACAAAACTAATTTATCTCACAACCTGATCCATTAGGTGGAGAGATTACAAAATACGTCCTGTATTTTGCCCTACGGGTCATCAGCTGAAAAACGCTGATGCTCAAAATCGCTCCCGGCGATTTTGTCGAACTCCCGACATCCTGCTCCCAAAGCAGGCGCGCTACCAGACTGCGCTACACCCCGACAACCACATACCCAGCTGGATATGTGGAGGCGGGCATGATACGCGCTACCCCTATATTGGTCAAGATGGAATTCATCAATTGAGCGACTGTTTTTACTTGTGGCGAGCACATTACGCATGAGAGAATCTGCAGCCTCATTATTCAAGTCAGTACGGACAAGAAAACCCCATGCCTGCAAATATTATTGATGGTAAAGCTATCGCATCAGAAATACGCGAACAAGTTAAACAATCCGTCTTAAAAAGAACTGAAAATGGTCAGGCAGCACCCGGCCTTGCCGTTGTTCTGGTCGGAGAATCTCCAGCCTCTCAGGTTTATGTGCGTAAAAAAAGGGAAGCCTGTGCCGAAGCGGGTGTGCTATCAAAAGCTTTTGATCTGCCTGATAACACCAGCGAAAGTGATTTACTGGATCTGATTGAACAGCTTAATCATGATAATGAGATTGACGGTATTCTGGTACAACTCCCCTTGCCAGAACACATTGACTCAACCACCGTGCTGGAAGCCATTCACCCTGATAAAGATGTTGATGGTTTCCACCCCTACAACATTGGCCGTTTAGCGCAGCGTATGCCATCACTTAGACCCTGCACACCACATGGTGTTATCCACATGCTGGATAGTATTGGCGAAAAATACAAAGGTCGTCATGCCGTCATCGTTGGCGCTTCTAATATAGTGGGGCGTCCAATGGGACTGGAATTACTTTTAGCAGGAGCAACCGTTACTACCTGTCATCGTTTTACCGATGATTTAGCCGCGCATGTTGCACGTGCAGATATATTGGTTGTCGCTGTCGGTAAACCCGGCATCGTCAAAGGCGAATGGGTTAAGCCTGGGGCTACCGTGATTGATGTTGGTATCAATCGTACTGCAGATGGAAAACTAACCGGTGATGTTGATTTTGAAGCCGCTGCTGAAAAGGCAGCCTTCATCACGCCTGTACCTGGCGGCGTAGGACCTATGACGGTTGCAATGTTATTACGCAACACACTGCAAGCGGCAGACAACCACGACTCAAATAGCTAGCCGCTACTCGTTTCCTGAACCATCAAAATCAACCAGACCATGTAAAACCATATCGGTAAAACTGACGATACCAATCACTTTGCCATTTTCAAGCACAGGTGCACGGGACAAACCAAAGCGTTCGAGAAATCTTGCGCAATAACGAATATCCATTTCAGGATCGATTGGCAATAAAGGCTTCGACATAATCTCGTAAACATTTATCCTCTCCGGTGAACGATCTTTTGCTATTACACTTTTAGCGATATCTGAAATCAGCAGAATACCGTATTCATCATTCTCATTACGCTTATCTACAATTAATGTTTTAGTTTCAACATGTTTCATGGTGCGTAGCGCATTCATCACCGTCATTTTCCCATCAACCATATCAAACTCAGCTTTCATCACATCTCTTACACGAACCACTTTTTTTTCAGGATTCATCACAAAACCTCCTCTACAAAATCAGTCAATTTTTCAATTTGGTGAGCAACACCAACGGCATCCTCGACATCTATCTGGATTGCAATGCCACTACCGGGTGAACTATCAAACTCACCAACATCACTTATTTTCTCAAGTATATGCCGACTCAAATGTTCCTCGACTAAAAACAACACTACATCACGCTGTGTTTCCAGCGAAAGCCCAAAAAAAGTTTTACTCTTATCAAGCCCTTCACCTCGCGCATTATTAATCACGGTCGCCCCGGTTGCACCCGATTCACGCGCCGTCTTCATC
>JBEQLM010000011.1:0-15961 GCA_040325975.1 Gammaproteobacteria bacterium
ACGGTTGGAACAGATAGTGGTTTCAGTACCGGTCTTGCTCTAGGTGTTCAGTTCCCAATTAAGAATTTTTTTGGTCTCAAGGTTGAGGTTCTTCGATATAGTGATGTTAGCGGTGCCGATATTGATCAGTTCTCGTTTGGCGCGACCTTTGAATTTTAGAAAAATCCGGGATTGAGCACAATTGTTTCTATTATTAGTGAATCCAACTTTTTATCTCTAGTTTTTTCTCTGACAGGCAGGGGTATCCTTTTTACTTTAGTGGGTTAAGTTTCAGTTAAGGCGTTAAAATACGATTTAGCAAACTGGAATCACCCATGAAAAATCATACCGAAGGTCTGTTATCAGTACATTCTGCTGTACTCATATTTGGCCTGACTGCGCTGTTCTCTAAATTTATTGCCCTCAGCGCCATTGAAATAACGCTATTACGCAGTGTCTTTGCTATTGTCGCCATTGGTATTTATATCAAATACCTTAATGAATCACTGAAACTCAACAATAAGCGCGATTACCTGATAGCACTACTTTTGGGCTTTTTTCTGGCCACGCATTGGGTGACTTATTTTCATGCAATGCAGGTTTCATCCATTGCCATCGGTATTATTGCGCTCTATACCTATCCGGTGATTACTGTTTTTCTTGAGCCTTTTTTTCATGGTGAGCGACCACATATAAAAGATATTGTCAGTGCGACCGTGGTTTTGTTTGGTATCTATTTACTGGTGCCTGAATTTTCTATCGATAATCAAACCGCAATTGGTGTTTTCTGGGGTGTGATATCCGCCTTTATGTTTGCCATGAGAAACATCATACACGGGCGTTATTTCAAGGCTTATCCTGCCCGACACGCGCTGTTCTACCAGACTCTGGCGGTAGTTGTTTTGTTAACACCGTTTTCAGCGCAGGTGATCCCCGAGGTCAGTCAGTCTCAATGGCTGCTTCTTGTTGTACTGGGAATCTTCTTTACCGCCGTGCCACATACATTATTTGCTCACAGCTTATTACATCTGAAAGCAAAGACCACCAGTCTGGTCGCTTGCATGCAAGTGGTTTATGGTACCTTATTCGCCGCACTGTTTCTGTCAGAAATACCTGACTGGACTACCATTACCGGTGGATTGATTGTAATTAGTGCCGCGGCTTATGAAACGGCGACCAGTCACAAGCAGAAGAAGTAAATGTGAACAGTGTCGGGGGGGATAAATAATCCAGCTTTTATTGCTACAATACTTAATGTGATAAATGCCTTGATAGCATACGACTCAAGCTGGTAATACCAATAACTATTTATACATGAGAAAAACACTATGTCACTGAGCAAATTTGTGCGCCATTTTTCTCGCATCCCCTTCGATGCGGAGACATACATTCTTAGCACTGATAATGATCAGAAGTGGCCGTGTACGTTATTAGATATCAGTTTAAATGGTGCTCTTATTTCTCCGCCTGACGACTTGCATAGCAAAAGTGGTGACAATTACAAGCTTGAATTACAGCTTGGTAGTGGCCATGACGAGGCACTATGTTTGCATATGGATGTTACAGTGGTACGCATAGAAAATGATCACTTGGGATTACAGATAGTGTTAATGGATGTTGATACAGCCAGCCATTTACATCGTCTGATTGAATTAAACGCTGGTGATACTAATATTCTCGAACGGGAGCTTGCTGAATTAATCGAACTGCATAATAATAGTGCGCATAAAATTAACGCCTGACTTGAATTTCGTCTTATAGTACAGGTATATTAAAACTTAATTTGTATCACTTAGGTGAGGAATAGATATCATGTCTGACGATTACAAGCAGAATATCAAAGAACACAGTACCTGGATGCGCGGCCTCTATATCGTGCTGTTTACCATTATTTATAGCGTAACCGAGATTGTGATTGTGCTGGTTGTTCTATTTCAGTTCCTGTCTGTGTTGTTAACGAGTCGGACAAATGACAAATTACTGTCGCTGGGCATGAATCTCAGTACCTTTATATATCAGATTCTCTCTTACGTTACCTTTAATTCCGATGATCGACCATTTCCGTTCTCTGACTTTCCTGCTGGCGCATCAGTTTCCGCTCCGACAGCAAGCAAGAAGAAACCAGATAAAAAGAAAGCCGTTAAAAAGAAGCTGGCAAAAGATAGCGATGACAGCAGTAGTGATGATAGCGACAAGAGTGCCGATTAGCTCAGTTCAATAAATTCCAGAAAAACAGGGCAGAGCGCAATTGTTTTTAATCATTGTGCTCTGATCCCGATTTTTGACTTAAATACCAAAGGCATCCATTGTCCAGCTGGTTCCGTCCAGAGTTGTCTCCGGGTGATGGTGCTCTACAAAGTTAACCGTTTCGGTTACACGATAAATAGGTACATCGACCATCAGTAATATCTCCCCGTGTGCTAAAGCACTGGCGAATTCTGTTAGATGGTCATTAGGTACATGCTCAATAAATTGCTTGCCAGCAAAGAAGGTGCTCAGCATTATCACGAGTGATACACCTGACCAGAACCATTCCGCTTTAGCTACGCTTGCCACTAACATAATTAATGCAGCTGCAAACAATAGTAAATTGGCTTTCCAGACAAACTGCTCAATACGGGAGACGGTATCGTTTTTTTGTCGCTCGGTGGCTTCAGGCAAAGTAGTGAGCTTTACACCTTGCGCAATAGCGTGCATTCGGTGTTTTTGAATTTTTCGATGAGTTAATTGGTCAACCGCACGCTGTGCATGTTTTTCATCGGGGAACAAAAAGTAGAGTCTTCTTAACATGACGCACCTCCTAAGGGTGCTGACTCTTCAAGTCAACGTCCATGTATACAGACGAGTCAGATTGACTGATTTGGACTTACAAGAATAAGAATCTAGTTGGTAATGTCAATCATTAAAGCTGAATAAAAATAGTTCACAACAGAGACGTAAATCCCTTTAAAATCATGTGCTTTATTATCTCAAACCTGTGAATAAAGTTTATGAAAAGCCTTTGGTCTGACACTAGCGTCGATGAAATTTCAGAGAATCCATTACAGCTCAGGGTTTATAGTTCCAGACTACTCGGTCAGGATCCCGATCTGGTGCTTCATGGTGGTGGTAATACCTCGGTAAAAATCACAGAAAAAAATCTCTTTGGTGATGATGAAGAGATTCTTTATGTCAAAGGCAGTGGCTGGGATCTGGATGATATCGAAGCGGAAGGCTTTGCACCGGTAAAACTAAACGTGCTTCAGCACATGGCTAGTTTCGAGCAATTGAGTGATACCAGCATGGTATCCATGCAAAGGGCGGCTATGACCAATCCCTATGCGCCCAACCCATCGGTTGAAGCAGTACTGCACGCGATCATCCCTTTCAAATATGTTGACCATACTCATGCCGATGCTGTCGTCACCATTACCAATACGCCGGACGGCGAAGATAAAATCAAAGAAATTTATGGTGACAGGGTTCTGATTGTACCTTATGTTATGCCGGGTTTTATACTGGCTAAAGAGATTTATGACTTAACCAGAGACATCGACTGGGCACAATACGATGGCATGATATTGCTTAATCATGGCGTCTTTACCTTTGATGAAGACGCTAAATCCAGTTACGAGAAAATGATTAAGATTGTTTCTCGTGCAGAAGATTACATTGCAGCACAAACCTCATCGATAACGAGTGCTGAGAATAACTCAAAAATAGATTTGCAGGCACTCGCCACAATAAGAAAAAAAGTTTCTATGTTACGAGGTGGTGCTGTTTATGCGTTGGCCGATAACAGTGCGGAGGCCTGTTCATTTGCTAGTCTGAGCAATATCGATTCCATTGCAAGCCGAGGACCGCTAACACCTGATCATATTATCCGCACTAAAAAATCTCCGCTGATTATTCAGGAGAACATAAATACTGAGGTCGATGATTATTCTGATAGCTACCAGTCTTATTTTAATAAAAATGCTAACGAGCAACAGATTTGTCTCGATCACGCGCCAAGATGGGCGGTTTGGAAAAAACAGGGTCTGATTTCCTTTGGTACAAGTTTGAAAGAAGCCAACATCATTTCGGATATTAGTTGCCACACAATTAAAGCGATCCAGCTGGCGGAAAAACTGGGCGGCTGGCAGGCGCTTCCCGAAAATGATTTATTCGACATGGAATACTGGGAACTGGAACAGGCTAAATTAAATAAAAGTAAAAGCAGCCCTGAGTTTCAGGGAAAAATCGCGCTTGTCACAGGTGCCGCCAGTGGCATCGGTAAAGCCTGTGTTGAGGCATTACTTGAAAAAGGCGCAGCTGTTGCTGCACTTGATATTGATCCTGCTATCAACGGCATGTTCGGCAGGAATGATGTTCTGGAAATTATTTGTGATGTAAGCAATGATGCCGTGCTGAAAAATTCAGTTGAAGAAACAGTCAGACATTTTGGTGGACTGGACATACTGGTCACTAATGCTGGTGTATTTACCGCCAATGAAAATATCGAAGATATGAGCGATGACACTTGGCAATTGAGCATGGATATAAATCTGGGCAGTCATCAGCGATTGATGAAGTATTGCATTCCTTACCTGCGCCACGGCATTGATCCCGCCATTGTCATTATCGCTTCAAAAAATGTACCCGCGCCGGGGCCGGGTGCCAGTGCTTATTCAGCCGCAAAAGCAGGGTTGACACAGCTTGCTCGGGTCGCCGCTTTTGAACTCGGCAAGGATAATATTCGAGTCAACACTATTCACCCCAATGCTGTTTTTGATACGGGTGTGTGGACAGATGAAATGCTGCAAGGTCGCGCTAAAAGTTATGGCATAAGCGTGGATGAATACAAAGCCAATAATGTATTGCATACTGCAGTGACATCAAAAAATGTCGCTGAAATGGTCTGTGCCATGGCAGGTGAAGCATTCGCAAAAACAACTGGGGCACAGGTGCCGGTAGACGGCGGTAACGAGCGGGTGATTTAATGAAAGTTGAAGGTAAAGATTATCGGACAGTGTGGATGGAAGGCAACACAGTTTGCCTGATCGAACAAAACCTGCTGCCATTCGAGTTCAAGATATTTAGAGCAGAAAATTACAGAGAAACCTGTATGGTTATTTCAACCATGATTGTTAGGGGCGCGGGTGCGATTGGTGCAACCGCCGCTTTTGCTATGGCACAGGCTTTTGTTGAAAGTGGTAATGATGTCGAGTTCGTGAAAAATGCACGTAAAGAAATAGAGAACACACGTCCTACCGCACAAAATTTATTTTATGCCACAGAACGTGTTTACCATGCAGGGCAGGTATCTATAGAGCAGGCCGTTAACGAAGCACAAAAAATTGCCGATGAAGATGCGGATGCCTGTAAAAAAATTGGTGAATTGGGCAATGAACTCATCAAGGATGGTGCCAATATAGAAACACATTGCAATGCTGGTTGGCTGGCCTTTGTCGATTACGGCTCTGCACTGTCACCGATTTATGCCGCACACAGAAATGGCAAACAAGTTTTTGTTTATGCTGATGAAACCAGACCCAGAGGTCAGGGTGCTAGACTCACTGCCTGGGAACTGAAAAACGAAAACGTACCACACGTTATCATTCCAGATAATGCTGGTGCACATCTAATGTCTCAAGGCAAAATAGATATGATGATTGTAGGCTCAGACAGAATCGCTGCCAATGGTGATGTCGCCAACAAAATTGGTACCCTGGAAAAAGCCATCGCCGCAAAATATTACGGCATTCCTTTTTATGTCGCCGCACCAACATCAACCATCGATTTTAACTGCGCCTCGGGCAAGGATATCCCCATCGAACAAAGAAATGAAGATGAAGTGCTTTACCAATCTGGCCCCAATGCTGAGGGAAAACTGGAAAAAGTGCGGATCAGTTCTCCCGGCTCGGAAGCGATCAATCCAGCCTTTGATGTGACCCCCGCAGAATTAGTCACCGCCATCATTACTGAGCAAGGTATTTTTAAGCCGGAAGAGTTAATGAGTATTCAGCGTTAAAGCTTAGATTTTCAATGTAAATAGTCAGCACAGGGAGGAAATAATTATGATAAACAAAAGACATCTTCTTTTACTGGTGATTAAATTCTCCGCGGTCATTGCCATGGTCTTGCTACCAGCAATGCCTCAGGATGTTCACTACCATGATTTTGCAGATCAACGCACACTCTTTGGTATACCCAACTTCTTCAATGTCATATCGAACTTGCCCTATCTTCTATTTGGCTTAATGGGCTACTATCTGGTTTTAAAACAAAGCCAGCTGGCTATCCTGCTTAGCTTAAAAAATGCCTATACTTTCTTTTTTGTTGGCGTGTTCCTGGTCTGTTTTGGTTCTGCTTATTATCACCTAAATCCATCTAATGCGACTTTATTATGGGATCGTTTACCGATGACACTGGCCTTCATGTCATTTTTTACTGTGATCATTGGTGAATATGTCCATGAAAGAACAGCGAGGCAATTATTCATCCCGTTGTTAGTCACAGGTCTGATCTCAGTAATTTACTGGTACTGGAGTGAAACGATTGGGCAGGGTGACTTGCGTTTGTATATTCTGGTGCAGTTTTTACCGGTTATTCTGATGCCATTTATCTTGTGGCTATTTTCTGCTCGTTTTACTCATAGTTATTATTACTGGCTCATCATCACCTGTTATGTACTTGCAAAAATCTTTGAGCTGGCGGATCAGTTTGTTTTTGATACTCTGGTATTCATATCCGGCCACAGCATTAAACATCTGGTTTCAGCAATAGCGCCGTATTTGTTTTACCTGGCATTAAAAAATCGCAGATCTATATGATGAAGACCTCTCACTATACAAAATTAGCTTTACTCATACTCTCATCTCTTTTACTGCTGCTGTATAACTACACGGCTAAAGCTGAGCCTGAACAACTAAAAAGGAGCCTGCCATTAGAATGCAGCAAAATCCCTACTAAAGTTGAATACCTCTGTTTCATCGAAACGCAAAGTCCTTATGGGCCTTATGATGACGTTGTTTTCTACCGCATGGATAAAGCAGGTGATGTAGCCTTGCTGGGTAGTCAGGCCGGTGAAGTTGCTACTTTTGGCGGCGTTGATTTTTCGACTGGTGGAACTTTTATGTGGATAAGCTGGGCGGAAGAAGGGCATCCGCATTTTCAATTTTATCGAACGCTTGAATTTATGACTAATGGTCTGAATAGCAAAGTACTAACCACACTGGGCGATTATTACTTTGATGGTTTTGAAAAATTCACCGATGCGGGTGAAGTAACTTATTTACTTAGTGATGACGCTTATGAAGACTGTAATAAAGCGGGCGAGGGTGTTAGTGTCGAAATCGACCCAATTACATCCAAAAAGCGTTGTCTGAAACAGCTCAGCTTAACCGCGCAATAGGAAAAGAACCGACTACATAATTCCGTTATGCCGTCTTACACTAATGCCTGTATTCGCCCTCATTTGACGAATCAGGCTTTTGCTGTATGATTGTCGGGCTTTCCTTTAGCTTTCCCTTTGCCATTCTTTGGCTTTTCTTGAGCTTTCCTTTAGTTTTAAAGTAGTTGAAACCCTTTCTAGAGATGCTTATTGGCATTGATATGGCCCGCCGATGGGCTTGTTGCGCATTTCATGCTCAGCCTATGTCGTCTCTATTGAATCTTACATAAGTTTAAATTTTCGCATCTACGATGATGAAGTCATTGGCGTTTTGCCGTGGTTATTTTCCGTATTGATGAAATGCTAGTGCTGACGTTGATGACGCTTACGGCAACAGCGATTGAGAATATCTACTCTGCAAGTGGCTCCCCTGGGGATGACTGCCAATAAGTGCTGACGTCTTATCTGTCTATCTTGATTCAGATGAGCTGCATCCCGCATCAGCCAACCCATTTAGGAGTATTGATCATAAATAATCGTGTAACTACTGCACTTCTTTTAGCCGCTGGTACTGGATCACGCCTGCGCCCTTTAACCCTTGATGCGCCCAAATGTCTGACCGAGGTGGGTGGCGAACCTATCCTGGGTCGTCTGATTGAAAACCTGCGCTCACAGGGCATTAAACGACTGGTCGTGGTCACCGGTTATCTGGATCATTGTGTTCGTAAATTTCTGGAAGAAAATGCGGCAGATTTTCAGCTCGATTACGTTTTCAATCCTGTTTACAAAACGACCAATAATATCTATTCACTTTGGTTAGCGCGGCAAATGATCGATGAGCCATTTATCCTGATTGAAAGTGATCTGGTTTTTGAACCGTCACTGCTTGACGGTATGATGACAGCAGACAAGATTGCAATTTCAAATGTCTTACCCTGGATGAATGGAACCATGGTTGAAGTCAATCAACAGAAAACAGTCACCGCGTTTCACGTTAAACATAATGTGAATGATGCGCGTCAGTACAAGACCGTTAATATCTACAGCTTTTCTTTGCAGAGCTGGAATAAGGTAGTTGTGCAGTTAGATAACTACATTGCTAATGAGCTTGTTAATGAATATTACGAAACAGTATTTGCCGATATGGTAGCCGATGGCTGTTTGCAATTAGATGCGGTTTTCTTTGATGAGAACAAATGGTATGAAATTGATACCTTAATCGATTTGAATCAGGCAGAATTGATGTTTCCCCGTATTCCACAACCCGTCGCCGCTGGCCGTTATTCAGGTGTTGTCAGTCGCCCGATTAAAAACACTAATGCTGTGGCAGCATCGAATAAACTATTGGCGACTGATAGCAAGACCGTTGCCATCAATATCTCAGTGCCAGAGAAAACTATATGTCATTAGAAAACCACTCACCGACGCCGCCGCCAACAATACTGTCATTTGTTAATGACTGGGCAAACCTGTGCTCACTGGCGGGACTTTTTTCTGCGGTGCTGGCTATCTACTTCGCCATTCTGGGTTTGTTTCCTGCGGCCATGATCGGCTTGATCTGGGCAGTGCTGTTTGACTGGAGCGACGGCAATATTGCCCGACGCATGAAAGGTCGAACTGACGAGCAACGCATGTTCGGGGGTCAACTGGACTCACTGATTGATATCGTCAGCTTTGGTATTTGCCCTGCGGTTGTCCTGCTCAGTTATGGTGATTTCAGTCCCTGGTTTTTCCCGGGTGCCTTTGTCATTGTCGCAGCGGGGGTATTACGATTAAGCTATTTCAATGTTTATGGTTTGGTCAGTGAATCAAGCTATCAGGGTTTAGCGATTGATAACAACGGTATTTTCCTGGCGCTGTTGTTTGTTTTTAATGGCATGATCAGCGACTCGGCTTTCACCACTGTGCTCTACATCGTCATACTGGCATTGGCCGTCTTGAATGTAGCGCCGATTAAAACACCAAAAATGAGTAGTAACTGGTATTACGGTATTGTTGCTTATACGCTGATATTGACGGTGTTTTTTGGCTGGCAGTTAACACAAGCAGCGGTTTGATATAAGCACTGCAGGGTGAGGAAGGAATCACACCCTGCAGACTACATAACTATTATTTCTTTTTAGCTTTTGGCTTAGATTTAGACTTCTTAGTCATCTTTTTAAGTTTGGCCATTTGCTCTTTTTCCCACTTCTCACCAGCAGCGACCATAGCGTGGACTTTTTTCTCACCGATTTTCAATAATTCAGCTTCACGTTTCATCGCAGCGTTGAGCTGATCTTTCAGTACAGCAATTTCAGCTTTGGCTGAGTCTTTCACGGCTTTTAATGTGTCTTTAGTCGCTTTCAGGTCTGCTTTCAGTTTATTAGCCAGTGCTGCACGTTTAGCTGCGGCTGTTTTAAGGTGTGCAGCGGCAGCAGTTTTTTTACCTGCAGTTTTCTTTACTGATTTTTTTGTTTTCTTTTTGGTTTTCGAAATAGCTTTAGCCATGAGTATTATCCATTTTTAGGTGATTGAAACGTTAGCGTAACACAATCGGTTGATTTTCTAATTGCTCACCCACTTTATTCTTCTTGATGTAAAAAAGAAATAACTAAATTATTACAAACTTAGTCAACATCCTGCCTGCAATGTAGTTCAAGCAGGGTGCGCCTCTGAGGCTATCTTCTTATTTTTGTTATTCAGCCAACTGTGTGCGTTCCTGCGCAAGATCCGGCTCACCACAATGCCGTAAAATGAATTCACGACTTTGATTGCGCATTTCAAGTGCAGCATGCCAGATGTCTTGATTATGTTTCTCCATAATGGTTTCAGAGTGTATTGCTTCACCTATATCAATGCTGATTGAGCCGTGATGCGGAAACCAGGAGCCTGAACGCAATATAGAGCGTGTGCCACGTATAGCGACTGGTATGACAGGGGCTTCCGCTTCGGCGGCAATGGTGAATGCACCTAAATGAAAAGGCCTTAGTCCCGGGATTCGGGTAAAGGTGCCTTCTGCAAAAAATATTAATGCGTTTCCCTGTTTGAGTGTATTGGCCAGACGGTGAGCATCTGCGAGGCTTTTGCCCGTGTCGTAACGATCAACAAATTCGGTATGAATGTTTTTTAAAGGTATTCGGGTAAAAAAATACCTGGCTAATTCTTTCTTGGCTGTAAAACGAACGTAACCGGGTAATGTGGCTATCAGTGCGTAGCTATCTAAATAACTCGCATGGTTGGATACTAGTACATAAGGCTGTCCATCTACTGGAATATTTTCCATGCCATTTACCGTCACCTTTGTTGCAGTTAGTTTTCCAAAAAGGCCTGCACAATTTTTTGCGATGGCCCAGCGCAAGGCAAAGCCGGGTAAAACCATGCTGGATAGCCAAACAATTGATGCCAATAAACAATATATGGACCAGCAATACAATGCATAGGTGATGGCCTTGCTAGAGCGCCACATACGTCGAAGCTGCGGCAATATACTGGCAAAAGCAATTCGGCTTATTTGTAGATAGACACCGGCCTGACTTTTTCCAATTTGACCTTTCTCATAAAGCTCACGACTGGCGGCACGACGAATTTTTCCGCTCGATGTTTTTAAAACGGTGCCGGGTGGTGCCAGTACAACTTCATCGGGTGGTGAACCAATTAAATCCGTTGACAGTGTATTTATATCAGTGCGTAGCTTCTCCAGTTCATTGTTATCTTTGCTGCGAGTTTCGGCGATGACAATCAATCGTTCAGTTTTACTGTGCTCATCTTCACTGCCAAATACAGCGACACGACCAGTGCGAATACCTGCAACATTACCTACAGCTTCTTCCAGCTCGTGGGGGTAAATGTTTCGTCCCGCCCTGATAATAATGTCTTTAATTCGTCCGGTTATAAATAATTCGCCCTTTGCGATATAGGCTAAATCGCCGGTATCCAGCCATTCACCATCAAACAGACTGCGTGTCTTTTCTGTCTCGCGATAATAACCACTGGTTGAGGATGGGCCATGAAACTCCAGGCGGCCTTCGTGACGTTCAGGTAATTCGTGTCCTGCCGGGTCGATGACTCTGATTTGATGATTGGCCAATGGCAGTCCGCTGGAAACGAATCTTAAAGCATGTTGATCTTCATCTTGTATGGCATTGGCAACACCTGTTTGCATAAAATTATTGCGTTCGACGCTGTCAATGACAGGCCCACGTTGCAAAGGAGGGAATGCCAGGCCAACGGTTGATTCTGCCAGGCCATATACCGGCATCATTGCTCTATCATTAAAGCCAAATGCTTCAAAACGCTGACTAAAGTTGCTCAATGTTTTTGGACTAACAGACTCTGCACCATTAAAAGCAGCACGCCATGAGCTTAGATCAAGGCCTTTTATATCTTCATCTTTTAATCGCCGTAAACAGTATTCATAACCAAAATTGGGTGAGGCTGACAATGTGCCATGATAGTGATGAATGGCCCATAGCCAGCGTTCTGGTCTGGCCAGAAAACTTAAGGGTGACATAACCACGAACAGCGAAGCGAAGTATAGGCTGCCCAACCAGGCACCTATTAAGCCCATGTCGTGATAGAGCGGCAACCAGCTAACAAACACATCTTTTGAGTCAGCTTGAACAACATCACCCATGGCGCGAATATTGGCCAGTAAATTAGCGTGAGTAAGTACCACACCTTTGGGGTTACCCGTGCTGCCTGAAGTGTATTGTAAAAAGGCAATATCGTTAGATGATAAAATCGGTGGCATTGAAATCGCATCTGATGCGGCAAGATCGGCCGCTGAAACGATGTGTTGCAAGTTTGGAACCTGTGACTTGAGTAGCTGAGCCACTTTTTTGGCTTCGGCAACGGTAATGAATGTTTTAGCCAGACAGTTGCTTAAAATGCGCACATGTCTACGCATATGGTCTTCCAGCTGTGATGGACGTGCTGGAGGATAAATTGGTACAGGAATACCGCCTGCCAGTAAAATCCCAAAAAAACTATAAAAATAATCTGGGCCACTTGGCAGCATAATCGCAACTGGTTCAGCTAGTTTTAATCCACGTTGCTGGAGTCCACCGGCAACGCACATGGCGGTATCTTTAAGCTGCTGATAAGTAATAACCTCTCCATCACCTTCATCTGTATACATCTGAACATGAGGTCGATCGGGATGTGCGCTTGCATGCCAGTTCAAAACATCGATTAGCGTGAGCGAGTCGTCTGGTGTGGCCTTAGTGTCAGCTAACTCTACTGATGACATGTCTGCTGTAAACAAGGATTCTCTGGGTGTTTCAGCGCTCTGGATGGCACGTAATAAATCTCTGGCTGATTCTGCTTCTGCGAAGGTTTGTTCTGGTAGTGCGAGCTTGAATTTCTTTTCAATTCTGGCAATCAATTCGACGCGAGCCAAGCTGTCCAGACCAAGATCTTTTTCAAAATGGCTATCGAGGCTTATTGCTTTTGCGGAAGGGCGGTTTTGATGGAATTCGCTGACAAGATCATTGATTACCTCTATCAACTCAGTGACGGTATTATTTGATTGAGCCGTGGCCTTGAAGGTGTTCATCAAATGATTCCTTGTGGCTTCCGTTATTTATACGCCCATAATAGCCCCAGATAGGCACCTCGATCAAAGTCTATCGTTAGGTCGTTATTGAGTTCGGCTTTAATTCTTCGGTAGCCGAGGCGAATGAAGGTATCGCTCGCAATCTCATAATCCATGTTAACCATTAAAAATGCGACATTCTCACCATTTGAAAAAGTGAGCGCTTCACCAGCGTAGTACAAACTGGTTTTGAATTTGAACTTCGGTGTTGTTGCCGGCCGATAAGCCAGCTCAACACCCATTGCCATCGCAGTTAAATAATAATCCAGCGGATCGGCTGCAATTATTCTAACTCCAGCGCCAAGTTCGATGCGATTAGTGCCACCAGTAAAGGCGGCGAAGCTGACACTGGTAAACAGATCCTGGTGGTTATTTTGTTTGCTATAAAGAAGTTGGCCATCCAGCCTCAGTGGTGAATCGTCGTCATCAACGTCGGCACTTTCGTAAACAAGGTTTATATTATTTTCGCCAGCTTCAACAGCAATGCTTTGCGCTATAACATCGTGTGTTATCAATATTTGCAGGAGAAATGCACTGCATACAAAAAAACGTCCAATAGAGGTTCTCATATCCATTAACCCATAACCGGCATAGTTTTTATGTCTGCTGACGTGCCATAACAGACATTCAGTATTAGTCGTTTGCTAGTCCAAACTCAGCAAACAACGGTGTATGGTCAGATAAGCGCTGCCATGGCAGGCCATGCAAATTACTGCAATTCATGACATCAAGTCCACGGTAATAAATTCGATCCATCGATAGCATGGGGAACCAGGCAGGAAAGGTGCGAGCGTGTGAGCCATGCGCGTCTTTGAAAACTTCTTTAACGCCGAGGTCGTCATGTAGATGGCGTTCGGCACGGCCTCGCCAGTCGTTGAAGTCACCGGCTATAATCAATGGTTCATCAGAAGGAACATGTGAATTGATGCGTTGCGACAGCGTTGAAAGTTGTCGCTCTCTTTCACGTTCGAACAGGCCGAGGTGAATGCAGATAATATGAATTTTCTTTTCTGTGTTGGGCATCTGAATCGTGCCGTGCAGAAGACTTCGGCTAGCTGACTTCATGATGGAAACGTCGATATTTTCCCATTCGACAAAGGGGTACTTGCTCAGAATAGCGTTGCCGTGATTGCCGGATTTGTATATGGCATTCTTGCCATAGGCATGATGAGGCCAAACCTCATCAGCAAGAAATTCAAACTGATTGTTATTGGGCCAGTCATCAAAACGGTTTTTCGTTATGTTGCGCTCACCGTGAATTTCCTGAAGAAAAACCACATCGGCATCAATATGACGCAATGAATTTCTTATATCATGCAGGATAAAACGCTGATTGCTTGCGCTGAATCCCTTATGAATGTTGTAAGTTAGAATTTTTATTGTTGTATTGGACATGGGATAGTTGAATTATTTTGTTTACCGTTTATCTAACCTAGTTATACTGCAAGTAAGTTACATCGAGCCATACAGTGAATATTGAACTATTACAGCTTCTTCTGCTAATTGTAATCGCAAACGGTGCTCCAATATTGATCCGTGCGGTGTTTAATGATGTTTTTAACACAGCAATTGATTTTGGCCATAAGCTGCCAGACAACAGGCCGATATTTGGCAATTCAAAAACATGGCGGGGCATCATTGCCGCATTCGTCGCCACACCCTCAGCTGCATGGCTATTAGGCTATTCACTGGAAACCGGGTTACTGGTCGCCGTCTATGCCGTTCTTGGTGATCTCACATCTAGTTTCATAAAACGTCGCATGGGCAAGCCCGCAAGCAGCATGGCACCATTGCTCGACCAGATACCCGAGGCACTTTTCCCCGCATTAATGATGATGCAGACCTTTAAACTTGATACCTTAGCCATCATACAACTGGTATTGATCTTTATCATTATCGAACTACTGCTTTCTCATGTACTCTATAAATGGGGAGTGCGGGAACAGCCCTATTAATAGGACATGACATGATCCAAAAAAGCGAAGACATCTATAATCTTCCCAATCTAGTTAGCGTGATACGGATATTGATGGCACCCGTGCTATTTTACTTTGCCATCAACCAACAACCGTACTGGTTCATAGGCGTATTATTATTCGCAGAATTCACCGATGTACTCGATGGCTTCCTCGCCAGAACACTCAACCAGATCACCGAAATGGGTTCACACCTTGATAGCTGGGGTGATTTTGTCATTTACACCACCATTGCTATCTGCGCCTGGATATTATGGCCAGACATCTTGCAACGCGAACTACTTTATTTCATCCTCATTGTACTCAGCTTCACCTTACCGGTACTTATTGGCTTCATCAAATTCCATCAATTCACCAGCTACCATACCTGGAGTGTAAAGCTGGCGGTTACTGTCACCATCGTTGGCTATATATTACTTTTTTCGGGACTACTCGACTGGCCCTTCAGAATCGCCGCTCTATTTTGCCTGTACGCCGCCATTGAGGAAATTGCGATTACATTCTTAATTCATCATGAACACGTCGATGTCAGATCAGTCTGGCAGGCATTAAAATACAATAGAGATAACCGATAAGAGCAGGGGACAGGCTTCTCTTAGTTATGCACTCAGAATATTAAATCTTGTTAGTATTAGCGTTTATTGATATCGTGCGAAATATCTCACATATTGATTGAAATACCAGTTATGTCCTGGCCAATTATTGTCTTTCCATATTTATAGTTATAGAAGTACAACATGAATAAAGAGTCATCTAAAATTGTAGTAGGAAGTGAAGAGTGGTGCGCATTTCCCAGTCTGGGTATCCCTATGATCAAAGCACGTGTGGACTCCGGTGCTAAAACCTCTTCAATGCATGCTTTTAATATTCAAAAGTTTCGGCGCGATGGCGAGAGCTGGATCAGTTTTGAAGTTCACCCATTACAGAATGATAGAAGAACCGTTATTCGTTGTGAGCGCCCCGTTCTTGATAAAAGGGTGGTAAAAAGTTCGAGTGGTGTCTCTGAAACTCGCTATGTTATTGGTGCAACTATTAAAGCCGGCGCTGAAGCCTGGGATATTGAACTAACACTGGCCAATC
>JBEQLM010000120.1:0-5238 GCA_040325975.1 Gammaproteobacteria bacterium
ATGTCCATCCTGTTCCATTAAGGTTTTTGCTGCATAGCTGTTAATTTTATTATCTTCTGCAAGCAGAATAGATAATCCAGAGGTTATACTGTTTTTATAATTATCTTCGCTGAAGTCTTTTATAGAAGATTCCGGTGCGATCTCCAGTTTCAATGAAACATAAAAAGTAGAACCTTTATCAAGATTTTTTCTATAGCCTATTTCACCATCCATGGCTTCAACAAGTTTTTTGGAGATAGCTAAGCCAAGTCCGCTGCCTCCATGTTTTCTGCTAAGACCAGAATCAATCTGTGAAAACTTATCAAATAACAAGTGTGCCTTTTCTTCGGGTATGCCTATGCCAGTATCAATAACCGAAAAAAGTAAATTGACGGTATTATCATATTGTTCAATGACTTTAATACTTAGCGTGACGCTACCTTGTTCTGTGAATTTAACCGCATTGTTTAGCAAATTAATAAAAATCTGACGCATACGAGTTTCATCGCCAATGAGATCATCGGGTAAATCGGGATCGGCATCAATGAATAACTCGAGATGTTTGTCATGTGCTCTGCCTTCAATCAAATGTATGCATGCATCGCTGAGGCTTGATAATTTAAACAGGGAGCTTTCCAGAATCAGTTTGCCGGATTCTATTTCGGAAATATCGAGTATGTCGTTTAATAAAAGTAACAACTGTTCACTGGAGACATCGATAGTATCAAGATAGTTGGCCTGCATGTCAGTGAGTGATGTACGTTTGAACAGATTCAGCATGCCAATAATGCCATTCATTGGTGTTCTGATTTCATGACTCATAGTTGCAAGGAAGTCGCTTTTAGCCTGACTGGCAGCTTCAGCCTGTATTTTTGCCGAGTCGAGCTCAATGGTTCTATCGTGCACCATGCGTTCCAGACCATGGTGGTGGTCGGTAAGTTTTCTGTCGTAGTCCTGAAGATTGTCCAGCATAATATTGAAGTCATCCACCAGAGTACCAAGCTCGTCATTGCTGAAGCGTTCAGCCCGGCGGCTGAAATCTCTCTTTGTCGTCACCAGGTTCATGGTATCGAGCAGTCTCCGCACCGGCACCGATACTACCCGTTGCAGTCGGTTGGAAAGTACTAGCGCGACCAGCATCGAAATAGCGAAAATTCCCAGTCCCAGATAGGATTGCTGGAGCAGGATGTCATGCACACGGTTCATATTTGCGACTATGTGGAAACGACCGATGGTCTCACCATCAAAAACAATGGGTTCTTCAACTTCGACCTGAGCCCAAAAAAAATCACCATCTGTTACTTCATGTTTTGTTTCCAATGCCTCTTCAAGTTTAGGTGAACGGTACTCAACAAAGATTTCACCATCTGCGTTGTGAATATCAGCCCAGACTACATCATCCTGTGAGGCGAGGGTGGCGAGGATCTCGACCGCGCTCTTTTTATCGAGGAAGGTGATTGCAGCGCTGCTGTTGGCTCCGAGTACTGTCGCTAGCGCTCGCAATCGTGTCTCGACATCATCTCGGGCTGAGACAATCTCCAGTGTCATGAACAGCACCACGCTCAGTAGTAATACTACGGCGGCAGTGCCCAGAATGATGGCCTGTAGTTTTTGTTTGATAGAGGCGTTATGCAAAATCATTGCACTTCCTCATTGTTGATAACCACCGCCAGACTGAGCAGGCGGGAACTTAGTACTAATTCGGCTTCACGCGCAATACCAAGATTAATGATGAAGCGAGTCTGATCTTTTTCGCGGTAGAGTTCGATCATGCCTCCCGAGCGGGAAAAATGGGGTAGTTCACTTATTGTCAGAACGGGCTCACCACGTACAGATTTGAGTATGTCTTTGTAACCTCTCTTTTCTGAAGTCGCAATGTAAAGCAGGTGGCAGTTCTTTGGAACCGGCATATTTTTAAGTGACACGATGGTAACAGGGTGTTCTTTAATTATTCTTCCAGCAAGTCGCTTAAGCTCACCGACTAATCTGTCTTCACCAGCGGTGCACAGATTTAGCTGAGCATCCTGTCCTTTCAAGATGTTTTCGGGCCAGCGTGTGAATTTGGCAAAGTTGTAAATGAAGGCCGCTTTGAGTAAATGCTCTTCTTCGACACGAGTTTGAGCAGTGGCTACCTGCATGGCGCTGGCAGCAAAAAGGCAGGCACAGATCAGCAGCCTTGGCGTTAGCTGCTTCAATTTATCAGCCCAGAGGGTGTGGTTAGATTTCGCTTTCATCCTGATAATCCTGGTTAGTTATTCCTTTAAAACGTGTAGCGAATTTCTGCATAAAAATTTCGTTCCGGTAGTGGCAAATCATTAGGGATAGCACTACCTGTGTATTCTCTGGCATCTGCGTCAAACAGATTGCGTATGGAGGCAGCTAGCTCCCAACTTTCAGAATGGGCGTAACGAACTGTTGTGTCGGTTAAGAAATAATCATCCACAGGTGGTCTAGTATCACCGGATGCTCGCGGACGCTTACCAATCCAGTTACTTTGCAGATTCCAGTTCCATTCAGGCAGGAATCCCCAATCTATACGTAGATAAGCATCTCTTTCGGGTTCCTGGATTTCGCGGTATGGAGTGTCGTCCTGGTTACGCAAAGAATAGTTACCTGAAATCCCCAGATCCTTAGTTGCCTGCCATCGGACTTCCAGCTCAGCACCGTGAATACTGTGATCTCCAACATTCTGGAATTCTAGTTTTGATAAGCCAGTGTCAGTGGCTCGGATAATATCTGTCTGCTTGAAATGGTACAGATTCAAATTTAATAACAAGTCTTTTGATGCATCAAAAGAAAATGCCAGTTCCAGTGTTTCGGAACGTTCCGGATCTAAATTTTCGTTGGGCAGCGACCAGGAAGTTTCAGCAAATAGTTCCAGATAAGAGGGGGCGCGGAAGGCCCGGCCATACATCAGTTTTGTTGTCAGTCTATCGGTGCTTTCCCAGACCAGTGCCAGGCGTGGATTTAGCGTGTCACCGAAATCGGAGTAGTCGTCATAACGCGCACCCACAGTCAGTTCCAGGTCATTGTTGATAGTCCATACATCCTGCAGGAATAGATAACTAATTTTACGCATTTTTTCAGGTGCGAATGCATAAGGGGTATTAGAGATATTCTCCAGTGGAGCACCGGCTGTAATTGGGTTTCCATCTGCGCCTGTACCAAAGTTGACAAATTGTTCGACGGAGTACAAATCCTGCCAGATATATCCCGTACCTATGCGTAGAGCATGATTTTCAATGCCGCGATAAAGTCCGCTGATTTCAAAATCCCCCCGTCGTTCGGCAGATCTCATTTGATTGATTTGGCCGTCTGGATAAATATCTGTGCCGTCATCGTAGCCCGGAGGACGCTCCTGAAAACCATCGCCAGAACTATAGTTGAGGTGCAGGATACTGAGTTCTGCATCTACTCCCCAGTTATCGCTAAACGCCTCATTGTTGTAGAGCAAATCAAGGTTATATCGGCGATCATTCGCTTGAGTAACTGGATCCAGTGTACCTGCTCCTGTTAGTCCAATCTCCAGATCACTGTGACGCATAAAGTCAGCGAGAAGACGCCAGTTATCTTTGGCAATGGAGAAGCGGATGTCCTGATTGTTCCAACCATTGTGGGCATAGCCTGGTGCATAAGAAATACTAGTGCCGTTAGCCTGATCCGATAAAGTTTGAGCGTCTGCTTTAATGAGTGGTGCATAACCATCTGTACTGAATAATTCGGCGGTTAGTCCAATGTCGAAACCATTCCAGTTATCCCCATGCTGCATCCAGGTGGTTTTTGTATTGAAACTACCTGCTCTTACACCAATTTCAGAGTCCTGAATTTTGCCAGCTGTTTTAGTAATGACATTAATGACACCAGCGGAGGCATCTGAGCCAAACAGGGCAGAACCGGGACCACGGATAATTTCTATACGCTCAATCATGCTGGTTGGCAGGCCTTTCCAGAAAATACCGAATCCCCACATCAGGTCCTTCATAGGGGTGCCGTTCACCATCAACAGTGTTTGTTTGGCAGATGCACCGCGAAAATATATCAACGGCCTGAATCCAAAGTGGTGGGTTTTGATATGAATGCCCGGTACGCCTTCCAGAATGTCTGCCAGATTGGTTGCGCCGGTCGCCTTGATGTCATCGGCTGTAATCAGCGTGACCACGGCAGGTGCCTTGGTGATAGTGTGTTTTGTATTGGTGGCGATGGTGGTTTCAAGGTTGACTAGTTCTTCCAGGCTCAATGATAGAAAATGATCTAGCCTTTCGTCTGTATTCGCGTGGGCGAAACAGGCCTGAAAAAAACCAAGAGACAGTATTATTAACCTATATGTTTTCATGTTAGCTTTGAATTCAAGTTTGTTTTATGCAGGCTATCTTTTTGAATAAGTTCGTTGAACGTAATTATCGATGAGTCCTTTAAACTCATTAGCGATATTTTCGCCTTTGAGTGTGACGGTTTTTTTACCGTCTTCATAAACGGGTGCGACGGGTGTTTCTCCACTGCCGGGCATGCTGATACCTATGTTGGCGTGTTTACTTTCACCGGGACCGTTGACCACACACCCCATGACGGCGACGCTCATATCAGCGACACCTTGATGTTTATTTTTCCAGATAGGCATTTTTTGACGCAGGTGACTTTGCACATCGGCAGCCAGTTGCTGGAAGAAATCGCTGGTAGTACGACCGCAGCCGGGGCAGGCGGTCACCAGTGGCACAAAAGAACGTAGCCCCATTGTTTGAAGAATTTCCTGAGCAACAATAACTTCTTTATCGCGTGCAGCACCCGGTTCCGGTGTTAAAGAAACACGAATAGTGTCACCAATGCCATCGTGCAACAACATGCTAAGTGCGGCGGTGGAAGCGACGATACCTTTGGAGCCAATACCGGCTTCGGTGAGGCCAAGATGTAGCGCGTAGTAACTGCGTTCTGCCAGTGAACGATAAACCGTGACCAGATCTTTGACCACGCTCATTTTGCAGGACAGGATAATTTTGTTTTTGTGCAGGCCGAGGGCTTCGGCGGCTTTGGCGCTATCGATGGCAGAGCGGATGACCGTTTCCAGCATGACGTTGTGCGCATTATGTGGTTCGTCCAGTTGCGCGTTTTCGTCCATCAGTTTTGCTAGTAGTGCCTGATCCATGCTGCCCCAGTTGACGCCAATGCGAACGGCTTTGTCGTTTTTAATGGCGTGTTCGATCATGGTGGCAAATTGGCTATCACGATTTTTACCGCGGCCGACGTTGCCGGGGTTGATGCGGT
>JBEQLM010000121.1:0-5215 GCA_040325975.1 Gammaproteobacteria bacterium
GAGCCGGCCATTTTTATCCAGCTGAATATTCCAGGCATCGTGCCCTATCAGGGTATCGGTGGGTCGGCTGGCTTTATTGACCATGAGCTTTTCCTGTTGATTTCATCACTCGACAACAAACTCCAGTGGTTCGGGACCGGTGAGTTTAATGTGTTGGTTATTATTAAGGTGCACACGCTGACCAACAACATCTGCTTGAATCGGTATTTCTCGACCACTGCGCTCAATCAAACAAACCAGTGTGATGCTGGCTGGGCGACCATAATCAAAAATCTCGTTCATGGCGGCGCGAATAGTACGGCCTGTGTGTAGTACATCGTCAACTAAAATAATGTGACGATCTTCAATTTGAGAGGGTAAATTCGAAGGCTTGACCTGAGGGTTCATACCGATGCGTGAAAAGTCATCGCGATAAAAACTGATATCCAGTGTAGAAAGTGGTTCTTTTAGAGAGAGTTTTTGATGTAGTGCATTGGCGACCCAGACACCACCGGTATGAATGCCAACCATTAAGGGTTGATCAATTGATCGTTCGGAGAGCAGTGTTTTCAGTTGCTCAGCCAGTTTGTCCAGAAGCGTTTCTGGTTTGGCAATGTCTTCCATAAGTAATGGGTCTTATTGTTGGTCGAGCCAGTTTTGCACAATGATTGCGGCGGCCATTTTATCAATCTCGTGTTTATTGTGCTTGCCTATTTTTGTGTTTTTTTTCAGCATGGCTTCGGCTTCATAAGAGCTCAGGGCTTCGTTAATTTTGAAGATGGGTATTGCAAAGCGTTGTTCCAGCTCAAGACAAAACGCTTCGACGACTTTTGTCATGTCATTTTCCTTGCCATCAAGATAATAGGGCATGCCAACGATGAGAGCCTGTGGCTTCCATTGATCGATGAGATTCTCAATCGCCTCCCAGTCGGTTGAGCCATTGATCTGATTTAGTGTGGTGATGGGTGAGGCTGAGCCAGTGATGGTCTGACCAGTTGCGATTCCAATGCGTCTCAGGCCGTAATCAATACCCAATACGGTGGTGATATTGGCACTCATTACGTTTTAAGCATGACCAGTGTCGTTGCTCAATAGCTGTAGATCAATTCCCAGTAGATCAGCAGCAGACTGCCAACGTTTTTCAGCAGGGATGTCGAAAATAATTTGTTCATCGGCAGGGCAGTTGAGCCAGGTGTTGTTGGCGAGTTCCTGTTCCAGTTGTCCGGGTGACCAACCTGCATAGCCTAGTGCGATGATGGATTTTTCAGGTCCTTCATCGTGAGCAATGGCTTCAAGAATATCGCGAGAAGTGGTCAATGCCATCTGATCATTGATCTTCAAGCTTGAACCCCACTCACCCAGAGGGCGATGAAGTATAAAGCCGCGCTCCTGTTGTACTGGGCCGCCGTGGTAGATATGCTTCTCGCGGGCAATGGGTTCACTGATTTCTATATCCATTTGATGAATAACTTCATCAAGTGTGACGTCGGTTATTCGATTGATGACAATACCAAAGCTGCCATTTTCATTGTGTTCGCAGATGTAAGTGACGGTGTGATTGAAATTATCATCTACCAGACTCGGCATAGCGATAATGAAATTATTAGTGAGATTGGCGGCTTTCATTACTGTGTTTTGAATTGGTTATCATTCATAAATTCCCAGCTTCTGGTTATATGTATGACATCAGCTTCCTGTTTTAGTTTGTCAGGAAAAGGAGAATAAGGTGCCGCTAGTTTGACGATACGTTGAGCGGCATCATCCAGTATTTTGTGGCCCGATGATTTTCTTAAATCAACTTTGAGCAGTTCACCTTTGGCGTTAATGGTGACATCTAAGATCAGGGTGCCATTAAGTTTGTCACGCCTTGCCTGATCGGGATAGTTTAGGTTGCCTATGCGTTCTACGCGGTTGATCCATTCGCGCATATAACGTGCGGGTAAAAATTCTTTTGTGCTGGAGTTCATGTACTTAACTTTCGGGCGCTCGATCTGATGCTCCATGATATTGCTGATTTCCTGAATGAGTCTTGCTGACTTGGCCTTTAGTGCGGTGACTTCCTGTTTTCTAACGGTGTCATCATCGGGTTTGGTTTGATGTTCAGGAGTATCTATGCTGTAGCTGGACTGATTTTGATGCAGCATAGCGATATTTTCAGTTTGTTTTTGTCGAGAAGCTTGTTGCTCTGTTTGCAATAATGCCTGCCCTGGTTGTTTAGCCACACTGGGCGCTGTAAAAAGATCACGTGGCCTGCTTTTCTTTTCACTGTTACCGCCACCTTGTTGTGAGATTTGAGCCAGATATTTTGCATCTTTGGCTTCAGATGGATTTTGTGTTTGTACCAGAATAATATCCAGTGTGGGCGAGACTTTTTCTTCATTGGCAGGAGAAATACCGAAAGTAACACCTAAAATAAGGATGCCATGCAGTAATGCGGCAAGAAAAAAAGTCATGCCGAGACGGTCATTATCCGTAATTTTGGGAGGTCTAAGTGGTTGGGTAATGTTTATTTGAGCAGCTGCTGACATAGGCGCTGATTATAACGATTTGTCGATCAAAATGTTGCCAGACCGATTTTTGCTGAAGTGTATGCGTTGTGCCATTTTGGTTGTCATATGTATGCTGCCTTGAGTGTCGATTAGCATGACGTACTCGATGCCCATGGATCGGGCGATGTTTTGCCATTGCTCAGGACCCGCAACAAAAAGAGCGGTGGCGGCAGCGTCAGCAGTACCTGCATTATTGTGAATAACGGTGACGGATGTAGAGCCTCTGGCCGGATAGCCAGTGCGTGGGTCAAGAATATGGTGATAGCGCTGGCCTTTATACTCATAGAATCGTTCGTAATCACCCGAAGTAAAAATACTTTCCTGATCTTGCGCTTCCAGCCAGGCAATGATGTGGTCTTCCCTTGGGTGTCGAATGCCGATTTTCCACGGACGCTCACCATGTTGCCCGCGAACACTGAGATCGCCGCCAGCATTAATCACCGCATTATTAATGTCTACGCTTTGCAGATAATCGAAACATAAATCAATGGCATAGCCCTTGGCAAAAGCACCAAAGTTTAGTTGGGCGAGTGGGTTTCTGCTGCGTAATTGCTGACCATTGAGCTCCAGGTCACTCATTTCAGGTTTGTTTTGTAACCATTCGAGAATATCCTGATGATTGGGCGGTTGAATATTGGGGTCGTCGCTACGATGAAACTGCCAGAGACTAATGAGCTGGTTGATGCTGGGGTTAAATAATCCGTGACTGCTTTTTGAGAGCCGCTGAGATTTTTTGATTAATGGAATAATACTGGGATGCAGCTGGGTCGTTTGTTTGGCAGCCAGTTTTTGGTTGGCTCTGGTTAATGGGCTGTCTTGCCAGGAGCTCCAATTGTCATGATATTGATTAAAGTTGGCTTCAATTTGATTCAGTGCTTTTTCAGCTAGTGCAGGTTCTACGTTGTAGAGCGTGACATCGATCAGTGTGCCGAATTTTAAAATCGTGCGTTTGAATTCCTGTGCGGGTTCTTTATCGCAACTCACACTGAGCAAGGTGATGAATAGCAGCAGAAAAAATGTGCTTAATGGTCTCATCATTAACAATGTTTAGTCTTTACCTGTTGTTCGATGCAATCCATCAGTTGAGCAGCAATATCCAGATTAAATTGCTTGTCAAGTTCTCGAATACAGGTTGGACTGGTGATATTTATTTCGGTGAGGTAGTCTCCAATAACATCAATGCCTGCAAAAAGAATTCCCATTTCACGTAGTTTGGGGCCTACTTGTTGGCAAATCCAGTGATCACGTTCTGTTAGTTCAATGCCGATGCCAGAGCCGCCAGCCGCGAGGTTGCCGCGTGTTTCGCCCTGCGCAGGAATGCGGGCCAGTGCGTAGGGCACAGCTTCGCCGTTAATGAGCAAGATGCGTTTATCGCCTTCGGTAATTTCGGGAATATATCGCTGGGCCATAATGGTTTTGTGGCCATGCTGTGTAATGGTTTCCAGAATAACGGAGATATTGGGGTCATCAGGGGTGAGCCGAAAAATTGATTCACCGCCCATGCCATCCAGAGGTTTGACGATGACATCTTGCTGTTCATGAATAAATTGACGAACCAGAGTAGCGTTACTGGTGACCATCATGGGTGTACAGCACTGAGGAAAATGAGTGATAAACATTTTTTCATTGGCGTCACGTAAACTGGCAGGTCGATTTACGACCAAACTACCTTCGCGTTCAGCCATTTCCAGTATGTAGGTACTGGTAATATATTCAATATCAAAGGGCGGGTCTTTGCGCATCAGAATAGCATCTAGTGAGGCGAGTTCGATGTCTTCGACAGGTTGGCTACTGTACCAATTTTCATGGTTATCGGTGACTTTGATACGTTGTGCTCGAGCCATAGCATTGGCACCAAGCATATAAATATCAGATTGTTGCATGTAATACAGCGACCATCCTCTTTTTTGTGCGGCTAGAAGCATGGCAAAACTACTATCTTTCGTGGTGTTTATGGATTCGATGGGATCCATAAGAATTCCTAGTTTTAGCTGCATAAGTTGACCCTGGTGTGTTATCTGACTTTGCCATCAGAAATGGTGAAATATAGCTAATAATGTACCCAAAATTGTCTTATCAAGCAATTTGTTAGTGAATTTTTTTAATGCACTACACATTGATTGCTTATAGCCTGAACATGGTCTACATTTGAGTTGTACCGTGCTTCAGGTAATATTTTCTGAAAGCTTAATTTTAAAAGGTGAAACGGCGGCGATGTCAGAAGAAGTTGTTGATTTGAAAGATCTTAAGGTGATGGTCATTGATGATAGTAAAACTATTCGTCGAACCGCAGAGAACCTGTTGAAAAAAGAAGGTTGTGACGTAGTGACCGCCGTTGATGGTTTTGAAGCTTTATCAAAGATTGCGGAGACCAAACCGGATATTATTTTTGTAGACATCATGATGCCAAGACTGGATGGCTATCAGGCTTGTGCACTCATTAAGAATAACAGTATGTTTCATGACACGCCTGTCATCATGTTATCCAGTAAGGATAGTATTTTTGATAGAGCTCGTGGGCGCATTGTCGGTTCAACCCAATATTTAACCAAACCGTTTACAAAGGAAGATTTGATTGGAGCAATTAAGGCGCACGCCAAAAGATAAGGTGTGTTTTTTGTTTAATAATTTATAAGTATGGTGAAGAAAAATGGCAAAAGTTCTTATAGTTGATGATTCTCCGACAG